>CALZCW010000048.1 GCA_945635805.1 uncultured Clostridia bacterium | reverse complement strand
AGGCACCTCAGGCTGCCGGCAAGATCCACACGGACTTTGAGCGGGGCTTCATCCGCGCCGAAGTCATCTCCTTTGAGGACATGAAGGCCTGCGGCACCATGGCTGCCGCCAAGGCAAAGGGTCTGGTTCGCAGCGAGGGCAAGGATTACGTCATGAAAGACGGCGATATTGTCAACTTCCTGTTCAACGTATAATACTGATTCCTGATTAAATTATTTAATCAGGAATCAGTATCATAGAGCTTCCTGACGTCCTTCCGTCTGCGCCAGACGGTGAGCCAGCAGACGGCCATGGTGACAGCGCCGCAGACCGTCAGGCAGAGGCGGTAGTCCATCACCTCGCCCAAGGCGCCCACCAGCAGGCTCAGGACGCAGCCTGCCGCCGTGTAGGCCATGGTCTCAAAGGCGTTGACCCTTGCCCGGAGGTGGTCCGGGATGTAACGCTGCACCGCCGCCTGCCGCATGGTGGCGCTGTTGATGCCCAAAAAGCCGCAGACCGCGCGGTTGGCCAGCATCAGCGGATAGGGCAGCCACAAAAGGCACATATCCATGGATTCATAGATCTGGTAGACCAAAAAGGCAAAGGAGAATTTCTTTTTCGGCGGGATCTTCACCCGGTACTGAACCATGCCGCCGATGGTGCGCCCCAAAAACTCCGCCACGGAAAAGAACGAATACATGGTGGCGGTCAGGCCGGGCATAGTGCGGAAAAAGGCCACCAGCAGCGGCGAATAGCCCTCCGCCACACCGTTGGTTATGGCCATGTAGGCAAAGAGGTTCCGCAGGCCGCCCTCCTGCTTCATATAGTCCGCCGCCTCCCGGATGTCCTGCCACCAGAGCCGGAAGCCGTAGTGCTTTTCCTCCATGCGCCGCTCCTCGTGGAGGCGGATACGGCTCTCCACCACTGCCGCCGCCACGGAAAGGCCGCCCTGGAGCATCAGCAGCCGCGCCACGCCGAGCCACTCAAACAGCACCGCCGACAGCGGCATCATCACTACCTTCAAAACGGGATAGAGGGTAGCGGACACGGCATAGCCCTTCTGCTCCATGCCCTCCGGGATCAGCTTGGGATAAATACTGTTGTAGGCCAGCTCATCAAAGGAGCCGAGACAGGCCAAAACCAGCGACACCGCCAGATAGCCCGCGTAGGAGAACTGAAAAAACAGCAGATAGACGCCCATCAGCGCGTAGATCACGCCGTTGGCCAGATCGCCCGCCACCAAAAAGGGCTTACGCGGCAGGCGGTCCATGCGGGGCGCGAAAAACAGCGGCAGCACAAAGCGCGGCACAAGCTGGATGGCAATGATGAGGGCCGCCGCCAACGTGCTGCCCGTCTCGTCAAAGACCAGAAAGGACAGGGCAAAGCCGCCGGCGATGCCGCCCACAGCCCCCAACGCCGTCGCCACTGTCACCAGCGTAAAATTTTTCGTCCAAAGTGTCTGCTTCATATCTCTCACCTCGCATTCATTGTATCATGGTGCTAACAGAAAATAAATCCGCTTGTTTTGAGAAAATTTTCTCAAAACAAGCGGTTATTGTTTTCTTATTTCGTTTTGACAGGAAAACTCTCTATCATCTCATAGGCTTTTTTATATTGGCGCGACGCTTTCAGCCATTCCAAAACCCAGGGCAGGTGGAAAACCGCATACCCGATGGGCAGTTGGGCGCGGCAACGTGCAAAGCAGTCCATCAGCCGCTCGCCGTAGAGCGGGTCTTGCAGATAGTCGGGGTTCTCCAGCCGCATACGCACGAGCCTGCACATCAGCCGGGCAAGGTCTGCATCCACATAATCGGGGCTTTCCACCTCCGTCTCCGCCCGGTCCAGGGCCGAGAACGCCTCCCCGCGCTTGCCCAGCTTTTCGCAGCAAATCGCCAGCTTGTGCAGCGACATGGCGGTGTGCTCCGTCAGCCCGTGAAAATACACATATGCTCCGGCGTAGTCACCCACCTCGATCTGTGTGGCGGCGCGGTTGTAGGCAATGGTCTGCAGATAGGTTTCCCGTCCCAACGCCCGTGCCAGCCGCTCTGCCACACGGTAATGGGCCTCCATGTTGTCCAGGTCCCTTTGATTGCTGTAGCAGCTTCCCATGGTCATGCTGCTCTCCAGCATCAGGTCCACATAGCCCTCCGCCGCCGCAAGATCGTAGCATTTTTGCAGATGCTCCATGACCCGCGCATAGTTTTCGCCGGAGGAATAGCCGCTCATGGCACTGCGGAAATAGAGCAGCGGCGACGGATCCAGACACAGCGCCTCCTCATGGCGTCCCTGCAGGCTTCTCTGCAGCGCAAGGCGGCGACGGTCAAAATAAGGCTCATAGGCCTCGTCGGCAGGCTGTCCCGGCGTCTGCAGCAGCCCGTAAAGCAGAGCAAGATCCGGTGCATAAACGCTGTAGGCAGCGGCTTCCTTCGCTTCTTCGACCTTCTTTTGCAGGTCCTCCCGCCAAAACAACGCTCCGGAATAGAGGGCGTCATAGCAGGTCTGCACCAATTTCTCCCATTGGTCCGCCTCTGCCCAGGGCAGCTCCAGCCGCCGGTATAGCAGGCGGAGTATCTCCTCCGTGGGTACAGCCTTGCCCTGTTCGATCTTGGACAGATAGGATACGGCGCAGATGCCGCGGCACAAGCCCTCCTGGCTCCAGCCGCGGCACACGCGCTCCCTGCGAATGATAAATCCGAAAAGCCGGTCCTTCATGCCGCTCACCTCCTGTCCCCCGATTATATCAGGAGGCGGCAAAAATAGCAAGCGGACGCCGCATTTTCCGAAATTCGGGAAATAATATTTCCCAAATGTTGTATTTCGACAAATTATATACACAAGATATGGTATTTTTACCTTAGCACGGCTGCAAAGATATCACCACCGCCGTCATATCGTCCTGGGCCGGCTGCCCGGAAATCAGAAGCGCCGCCAGCTCCTGCGGCGATTGTCCGCGGAACGCCGCAATGGCCGCTTCTGTCTCCTCCCCATCCGCGCCGTCGGTGGCAAGGACAAGCATTTCTCCCCGCTTCAGGGACAGCTCATAACACTCCGGTGCGTGACCTCCTCCCACGCCTGCACCCGGCGGTGTCGTGTCTGTCCCGATTTTTTTTACCTTTTCTCCGCCGCGCCAATAGGACGCCGCCGACCCCCACTTATACAGCTCCGCTCTGCCGTTTTGCAAATGGATGTGCAGAAGGTCCACCGTGGTAAACGCCTCATCGCCGCTGAGTAACTCCATACTATTGAGGATCCGCAGCGCCTGTTCCGGTGCCAGACCGGACCGCAGCAGCCGTTCCAGCAGCCGGACGGTTTCCGCGCTGCACAGAGATGCCTCCTCCCCTGTTCCCATTCCGTCGCACAGCAGGACGAAATAGTCCAGCACCGGTCCGGCAAAGCAAGCGCCCCGGTCGCCGTTGACCCGTGCGCCGTTTCTGCCCATGGAGCAAAGGCCAACCACTGGCCGGAAGGCCGCCTCCGTGCCCTTGGGCCGCCGTATCGCCGCAGAGCGCAGATAGGCGGCCAGACTCTCCAACTCCTCGGCAACAGCCTGGCGGCTCTCGGAAAGCTCCATGCGGTAGCGCCTGCGGTAGAGCATCCCCTCCAGTTCCTGGTTCACCGCCGTGGCAAATCCCTCCACATGACAGCAGTTTTCCCGGAATTCCGACGGAAAATCCGCCGCCTCGACCACGCCCTTTTCGATCATCCTTCTTGCCGCGCCGGTGAGGGCGCGGTAAGTCTCGCCTGCGTGATGCTCCCAGCAGCGGTGAAAGCGCGCACAGCAGCGACACACCCGCTCTGCCGCGCCATCATAGACACTCTCGGCTTCACTGGCTGAGGCAGGCGTCACCGTCTTGGGCAGACGGCGGCAAAGCAGCTCCAGGACCTCCGCCGCATTATTCAGCACGGCTGCGCTTTCCCGGTTTTGCGCCGACAGGCGCAGACTTCCCGCCGCCGACTTGCGGCACAGGCAACCCGCAGCCGCTCCCGCCGTAATACAGAGCGCGCCTGCCAGTGTAGCCTGTCCAAACAGTAGCAGCGTCAGATTCGTCAGCAACAAATAGGTCGCCGCAGTCAGAAGCCTGTCCCGCCGCGGAAGGGCCTGACAGAGCAGCGTCGGCGCCATCAGGGCAGCAGTGACCACCGGTGCAGCGCCTGCGCTGAGGTCAATGGCAAGTCCCAGCAGCGCCGCGGCAGCCGCATCCTCCCCCGCCACACAGATAGCCACCGCGCAGCCCAGACCGAGCGGGATCTGTGGGAACAGACTGTTGAGGCCGGCTGCCATAGCCGCCGTAAACACCGCTCCGGCGCTGCGGTTGGAGAGCAGGGCACTGCGACTAAGCCATGCGCCCAGCCCGGCCAGAATGACCTGGATCAGCCACAGACTCACACTGCCACCGCCAAACAGGCTGATACTGCCCAGCAGAGCGCATACACAGGCGCTCAGGACCGGATAGAACCAACGTCTTCCCGGCAGTTCCGTCCCCTGAAAAACCGCTGACGCAGAGAAGAGAAGCGCTGAAAGGGCCAGCATCGCCGCCGCGTCCGTCCCCCAAAACACCGCGTAGCCGGCGATGGCGCCCAAAGCCGCCGTCAGGGTCCGAAGACCAAAGGGCATGGCCGTAATCAGGCAGGCCGCCAAGGGCATCTCCTTGCCAAACAGCGGAAAACCGCTGAGGGAAAAGGCGCTCAGCGCCAAAAGGATACTGTCCCGCGCCAGTTTTCCCCGTTCTGACGTCAGCCGCTGACGTGACAGCCAGCGTTTCGGCAAAAGCCGTTGAGACCCGCCGCTCTTCATTGCGCTTCCTCCCCACAAACGTCGGTCAATCCCGATTTGTCCCGATTTTATCACAGGCCCCGGGCCAAAGCTGTCGGGAAATGCGACGGGAAATTTGTGTCGGGCGATTTTCGATTTGACAGGCCGCGCAGCAGATGATATGATGAAAAAAACACCTTGGGAGGCATCTATGGGCAGAGAACTGGAGATCAAATTGGCTGTTGACGGGGAAGCGGCGCTGGAACGTATTCTGGCAGATGACACCATCGCCGCACTGGTCGACGGGCCGTGGCAGGAGCGCCTCATGAAAACCACCTATTATGACAGCCCGGATCGGCGGTTTTCCTCACATTTTTGGACGCTGCGCCACCGCATGGAAGGGAAAAACAGCGTTGTCTGCGTCAAGGCGCCGACGGAGGACCCCCGTGTGCGCGGCGAGTGGCAGATCAGCGCCGCTGAGATCAACGAGGAAAGCATAGAAGCCCTGATGAAAAGCGGCGCGCCCATGGAGCTTCTCTATCTCTACGGCGCAGGTGATGTTCAGCCTGTCTGCGGCGCGGAATTTACACGAAAAAGCGTCATGCTCCGCTTTTCCGACGGCAGCCGCGCCGAACTGGCGGGAGATCACGGCATCCTGCACGGAAAAAACCAGCAGTTACCCTTTGCGGAGCTGGAAATAGAGCTTTACGAAGGCGCACCGACAGAGATGGAAGCCCTGGCCGCCATGTTACAAACGCGCTATGGCCTGAAGCACCAAAACAAGAGCAAATTTGCACGAGCAAGGGCGCTGATTTGACCGAAAAGCACCTATAAGATAGAAAAAGAACTCGCTCAAATGAGCGAGTTCTTTTCAATGTTGGCGTTACCTATCTTCCCGTGCAGTCGCCCGCAAAGTATTGTCGGCGCAAGTGAGCTTAACTTCTGTGTTCGGGATGGGAACAGGTGGACCCTCACTGCAATCAACACCAACTGTATGTTCCGGACAAAATCCGCTTCGCTGGGTTTTTGTTCGGTTCTTTTGGTATATCTGTCATCAGGTTGCCCTGAAAACATTTCTATTATACTACGCTTTTTCCATTTGTCAAGCGCTTTTTTCTCGCATTCCCGTCTCTCACCGCGAGCAACCCAACGAAGTGGTTGCGAGCGGAAGCGATGAGCAGCGGAATGAGTAAGCTTTCGGCTTTAGCCGGAAGCGA
>CALZCW010000047.1 GCA_945635805.1 uncultured Clostridia bacterium | reverse complement strand
TGCGGGCCATTGCGGCCACGGCGAAAGATGGCGGAACGGAGGCTGGCATCCATGTATTTTGATTCCCATGCCCATCTGGACGACCGCCGCTTTGACGAGGACCGGGCGGAGATCTTCGCCGATCTGAAAAACCACGGCGTCGGGCTTATCATGAACGTGGGCTGCGATCTGGCCTCGTCGGAACAGTCCGTGGCTCTGGCGGAGCAATATGATTTCGTCTATGCCGCCGTGGGCAGCCATCCCGACGACGCAGACCATGTAGACGGCAGGCTGCTGGATCGTTACCGCGCCCTTGCCGCCCATCCCAAGGTCCGTGCCATCGGTGAGATCGGTCTGGATTACCACTATGAGGACGTTCCCCGGGCGCGGCAGATCATCGCCTTTGAGGAGCAGTTGGAGCTTGCCGAAGCGCTGAAGCTGCCCGTCATCGTCCATGAGCGGGAGGCCCACGGCGACGCCATGGACATCATCGCCCGGCATCCCGAGGCCCGCGGCGTGTTTCACTGCTTCTCCGGCTCTGCGGAGATGGCCCTCTGGCTGGCGGAACGGGGCTGGTATATCGGCTTCACCGGTGTGGTGACCTTCAAAAACGCCCGCCGCGCTCTGGAAGCGGTCCAGGCCCTGCCCATGGAGCGGATCCTCATCGAGACCGACTGCCCCTATATGGCCCCGGAGCCTCACCGCGGCCACCGCAACGACAGCCGCTACGTCCCTCTGGTGGCGGCAAAGATCGCCCAGCTCAAGGGCCTTTCCCCCGAGGAGGCCGGGCGCATCACCACCGAAAACGCCAAACGGCTGTTTTCCATCGAATGAAAAAAGGCGGAGCCTGTTCCAAAGGACAGGCTCCGTCGTGTTTGTTCCGTATCCTTTAGCGCTGCATAGCCGGGACCACGTCCATGTCAGTACGCAGGTTGGAGTCGGAGATCAGATGGCGCGGACAGACCGCAGCGCAGCGTCCGCAGGAGACACACTTGCTGTAGTCGATGGTCGCCAGATTGTTGATGACGTGAATGGCGTCAAATTCGCACTGCTTCTCGCACAGGTGGCAGCCGACGCAGCCGATGTCGCAGACCTTGCGGGTATTGGCGCCCCGGTCGTGGTTGGAGCAGGCGATGACGATGTCGGTGTGGTAGGTGACGGGAATAATGATCCCCTTGGGGCAGACCTCCATGCACTGGAAGCAGCCGGTGCATTTGTCCGCGTCCACACGGGCAACGCCGTTGACCACATGGATAGCGTCAAATTTACAGGCAGTGGTGCAGGTGCCGAAGCCCAGACAGCCGCTGGGACAGGCAGAGGGGCCGTTGCCGGTGACGAACATGGCGCTGCGGCAGTCGGAGATGCCCTCATAGCGGGCCTTGGAGAGGTGGTTCTGGCCGCGGCACTTGACCATAGCGACCTTCCGCTCCACCTCGACGGCCTCCACGCCCATGACGGCGGACATTTTTTTCGCCGCTTCCTGACCGCCGGCGGCGCACAGGCCGATTTCCGCCTTGCCGTCGATGACGGCCTGGGCGTAGGCCTGGCAGCCTGCAAAGCCGCAGCCGCCGCAGTTGGCGCCGGGAAGGGCCTCCACCAGCTTGGGCAGCCGCTCATCGGTCTTTACGGCAAAGACCCTGGAGGCCACGGCCAGCACACCGCCGAAGACCGCGCCCATGACGGCAAGGACCAGCACCGCATATAAGATTTTTTCCATATCGGTACCTCCTTAGAATACCCGGAAGCCGGAGAAGCCCATAAAGGACAGGGCCAGCAGTCCGGCGGCAATGAGGGCCAGGGGGAAGCCCTTGAAGGCCTTGGGGCAGTCGCAGTCCTCCAGCCGCTGACGAATGGAGGAAAACAGCACGATGGCCAGGGTGAAGCCGATGCCGCCGGTAAGGCCGTAGACAACGGCTTCGATAAAGGTGTAGCTGTTCTGCACGTTGAGCAGGGCCACGCCCAGCACCGCGCAGTTAGTGGTGATGAGGGGCAGGTAGATGCCCAGCGCCTGATAGAGGGAGGGCATGGCCTTTTGCAGGAACATCTCCACGAACTGCACCAGCGCCGCGATGACCAGGATGAACACCACGGTCTGCATATATTCCAGCCCGAGAGACACCAGCAGGAATTCATTGACCGCCCAGGTCGCCGCCGAGGCAAGGGCCATGACGAAAATGACGGCGATGCCCATGCCGACAGCCGTGTCGGTCTTTTTGGAGACACCCATAAAGGGGCAGATGCCCAGGAACTTGACCAGGATGAAGTTCTCCGCCAGAATGGCGTTGAGGGAGATGGCAAAGAGGGTGATAAAAGTATTCATCGTGCCGCCTCCTTTTTCGCTTCTCTTTCCGCCAGCTTTTTATTGACCCACTGGGTCAGGGCGATCAGGCAGCCCAGAGTCAGGAAGCCGCCCACGGGCAGAATGAGCATCAGTGCCGGGTACTGGGCCGGCAGGATGCGGATGCCGTCGGCGCCGAAGACGCCCTTGCCGAAGGTGCCGCTGCCCAAAAACTCGCGGATGATGCACATGACCACCAGAGCGGCGGTGTAGCCGATGCCCTGGGTCAGGCCGTCCACGGCGGAGGCCAGTACGCCGTTTTTCGACGCGAAAGCCTCGGCGCGGCCCAGAATGATGCAGTTGACGACGATCAGCGGGATAAACACGCCCAGGCTGTCAGACAGGGCGGGAACGTAGGCTTTCAGCAGCAGGTCCACCATGGTGACGAAGCCCGCGATGATGACGATGTAAGCGGCGATGCGGATCTTGTCGGGGATGACCTTCCGCAGCAGGGAGATGACCACGTTGGAGCAGATGAGGATGATGGTGACGCTCAGGCCCATGCCGATGCCGTTAAAGAGGGTCGTGGTGATGGCCATGGTGGAGCACATGCCCAGAAGCTGGCTCAGCACCGGGTTATTGGTCAAAAGGCCGGCCTTTAACTGTTTTCGGAAGTTCATCAGCCCACCTCCTTTACAAAGTCCAGCGCCAGATTCACACCGGAGACCACGGCGCGGGAGGTGACGGTGGCGCCGGTGAGGGCGTCAATGCTGCCGCCGTCCTTACTGACGGCAAGAGTGTCGGAGGTGCCGACGAACCGGGCGCGGAAGTCCTCGCGGGTGCAGTTGGCACCCAGGGAGGCCGTCTCGCCGTGGGAGATGATGCTGACGCCGGTGACGGTACCTGCGTTGTCCACGCCCACCATCATGTCGATGGCACCGCCGAAGCCGTTGACGCTGACGCGAACCACATAGCCCGCATCGTCGGCGCGGTAGGCGGCGGTGATGCCGTCTTCCCCGGCGGGGATCTCCTCGTAATTACCCGCCGGGAAGACCTCCTGCATGGCAGCCTCAGCTTTCTGACGGGTCAGCTCGTCGATCCGGTCCTCCGTCAGATAGTTGACCAGGCCCAGCAGTCCCGCCACCACGGCGGTGATGAGAAAGAGGATCAGCGTCAGCCGGAGGATGTACTTTGCGTCCTTCATGCCGCCTCACCGCCTTTCTTTTTCTTTTCCCGCACGGCGCCGAAGCGCTTGGGAACGCCGATCTTGTCAAAGAAGCCGATGCAGCAGTTCATGATGAGAATGGCGAAGGTCACGCCCTCAGGGTAGGAACCGAAGTAGCGGAAGGCCACCGTCAGCACGCCGCAGCCGATGCCGTAGACGATTTGGCCGCCGTGGGTGATGGGCGAGGTGACGTAGTCCGTCGCCATGAAGATGGCGCCCAGCATCAAGCCGCCGGACAGGAGCTGACAGAGCATCCAGGTGAGGCGGTCATTGCCGCCCTGGGGGAACAGCACCGTCAGTGCCGCCACAGAGAGCAAATAGGCCAGCGGAATCCGCAGGGAAATGACCCGCCGCAGCACCAGATACGCCCCGCCCAACAGCAGAGCGGCAGCGGAGACCTCGCCGAGAGAGCCGCCGATCTTGCCCAAAAACAGGTCCAGCAGGCTTTCCGCAGGCAGCGTCTGGGCTGCCAGAGAGGCCATGGGCGTCGCGGCGGTCAGGCCGTCCAGGTTTGCAGGCGTGGAGAAGGCGGAGACTGCCGTTCCCGCCTTGACCCAGTTGCCGGACATGAGGGACGGCCAGCTGAACAGGAAGGCACGGGCAGCCAGCGCCGGATTGACGATATTCATGCCGATGCCGCCGAAAAGCTGCTTGACCAGCACGATGGCGAACACGTCGGCGATGAGGATGGTCCAGAAGGGCAGCGTCACGGGGCAGACAAAGGCGATGAGTATCCCCGTCACCACGGCGGAAAGGTCGCCGACGGTGCTGTCCTTTTTCATCAGCTTGCGGTAGGCCCATTCCGACACCACGCAGCCCAGAACCGACACCAGCGTCAGCGTCAGGCTCCGCCAGCCGAAAAACCAGATGGCGGCGACCAGAGCCGGAAGCAGTGCGATGCACACATCCAGCATGATGCGGCGGGTGGTATTGCTGCTGTGGGCGTGGGGAGAGGAGGAAATGGTCAGATTCAGATCATACCTTTTCATTTCTTACCCTCCTTTGCCTTGGCGTCCCGGAGCATCTTTTTGGCGGTGCGGAAGCTCTGGACCAGAGGGATGCCGGCGGGACAGCCGTAAGCGCAGCTTCCGCACTCGATGCAGTCCATGACATTGCCCTTTTCCAGGGCCTCCAGGTTGCTCTTTTGTCTGGCCTTGTGGAGCTGCAGGGGCATCAGGTGCATGGGGCAGGCGTCCAGGCATTTGCCGCAGCGGATGCAGTGGGGATGGGCAACCTCGTGGTTATCCTTCCGGCTGTAGCAGGTGAGGGCGTTGTTGCCCTTGATGGTACCGCAGTCCAGGGTGTGCTGGGCAATGCCCATCATGGGGCCGCCGCAGAAGATTTTATAAGGTTCGCAGCAAAAGCCGCCCGCTGCCTCGATGAGGTCGGCATAGAGAGTGCCGATGGGAGCGCTGAAATTGGAGGGCCGGGTCACGGCGCGGCCGGTGACGGTGAGAACACGCTTGACCAGGGGCATGCCGCGGTAGACCGCGTCATAGACGGCGGCGCAGGTGGCTACGTTGAACACGGCGCAGCCTACGGCAGCGGGAAGTCCGCCGGGAGGGACAAACCTGCCCGTGACCGCCTGGATGAGCTGCTTTTCCGCGCCCTGGGGGTAACGGACCCGCAGGGCGCGCACCTCCACGTCCCGGTCGGCGGCGGCACGGATGGCCTCAATGGCCTTGGGCTTATTCTTTTCGATGCCGATGGCCGTGCGCTCCGGCTGCAAGATCTTTTGGATGACCCGCAGGCCCCCCAGAATCCGCTCCGGGCGCTCCCGCATCAGGCGGTCGTCGGCGGTGATGTAGGGCTCGCACTCGGCGCCGTTGACGATGACCGTATCCACCTTGCCCAGGCCGGAGGAGAGCTTCACATCCGTCGGGAAGCCCGCGCCGCCCATGCCGGTGATCCCCGCCTCATGGATGATGGCGATCAGCTCCTCGGCGGTCAGCTCGTTGATGCTTTCATGCTTTTTCAGGTTGGGACACAGGATGTCCCGGAAATCGTTCTCAATGACCACGCACATGCCGTTGGTGCCGGAGGGCGTGGGCCGCATCTCCACGGCGACGACCGTGCCGGAAACGGAGGCGTGGACGGGTACGCACAGCCCCTGTCCGTCACCGATCTTCTGGCCGATGGTCACGCGGTCGCCCACCTTGACCAGGGGCGTGCAGGGTCTGCCGATATGCTGCGACATGGCAATGCTGACGGTCTTCGGATGCAGAGGGTAGATGGGGGCCTCGCTGGACAGCTCCTTGTAGCCCTTGGGATGTACGCCGCCAAAAAACGAACGGGCCATAAAGTGCATCACCTCAATTCATTTCTATACCCATTCACTATACCATATACCTGTTGAAAAATCTACAGAAACGGACAAAAAACTTTGTGCGCAGCTGTAGGTTGTACAATGATGTGTGACACTTGGTAAAAAAAGAATAGCGAATGAAGGTGACCTGTGCTAAGGTTGAGTTGCTCAGACAAAACCGAAAGGCAGGTGTCACCCCATTCGCCATGAATAAGATAACACA
>CALZCW010000046.1 GCA_945635805.1 uncultured Clostridia bacterium | reverse complement strand
GGCACTGCCGGGATGCCCGTGCTGCAGGTGTTGCAGCGGGAGGGGATCTTCAACGTGACCTGCGTGGTGACGCGGTATTTCGGCGGCATCCTGCTGGGAGCGGGCGGCCTGGTGCGGGCCTATGCCCACGGCGCAAAGATCGCGCTGGACGCCGCCGGGCGCTCCATGAAGCGCGTCTGGACGAATGTCTACCTGCCCTGTCCCTATAGCTGGTATGAACGGATTAAACTTGAAATTGCAGCCTTTGACGGGATCATCAAGAATACGGACTTCGGCGCGGACGTCAGCTTTGACCTCCTGCTGCCGGAAACGCAGACCCAGCCTTTCCTTGCACGGGTGCTGGACCTCTCGGCCGGTACCATCGAGGGCCTGGTGGGGGAGAACGAATACCGCGCTTTCCCGCTGGAGCAGCAATTGCAGAAATAAAAAAGGAAACAGCTATGACGGAAATGATTATCATTGACGATACGCTGCGCCTGCGGCCCTATGACGGACGGCATGATTTTGCCCTGCCGTGGTATCAGGACGCGGGGACCCTCTGGGGCGTCGACCATCGGACGGAACCCTATGACGCTGAACTCCTTGGGCGGATGTATACTTATCTTGACCGAAAAGGCGCCCTGTATTTTATTGAACTGAAACAGTCAGATACATACATCCCTGTGGGCGACGTGACACTGTGCCGGGACGATCTTCCCATTGTCATTGCGCCCGGCTACCAGCATCGCGGCATCGGCGGACGGGTCCTGCGGGGTTTGATCGCTTATGCAAGGGAGCTGGGCTGGGACCACCTGGCTGTGGAGGAGATCTATCAGGATAATATTGGCTCTCAGCGGCTGTTCCTCGGCGCGGGCTTTCAAAAGGTGAAGGACACCGCCCAGGGGGCAAGCTACCGACTGGAGCTGTAACGGAGGGATTGACTATGACCATCCGGGAGCAACTGGAACATGATGAGCATCTGCGTCTTTCGGAAAAGGCGCAATTTTCCGACGCCACTCTGGGCCGTCCGAGACCCGAAGCGGCGACAGAAAACGACGTGCGGACCTGCTACCAGCGTGACAGCGACCGAATCCTCCACAGCAAATCCTTTCGCCGCCTGATGCACAAGACCCAGGTCTTTCTGCAGCCGGAGGGCGACCACTACCGCACCCGTATGACCCACACCTTAGAGGTGGCCCGCGTCGCCCGCACTATCACCCGCGCCCTGCGGCTCAACGAGGACCTGTCCGAGGCCATTGCCTTTGGACACGACCTGGGACACACCCCCTTCGGCCACGCCGGAGAGGTGGCGCTGACGGAGGTGACGGGAAAACCCTTCCGCCACAATGAGCAATCCCTGCGGGTGGTGGATTTCCTGGAAAAGGACGGCCAAGGCCTGAATCTGACCTACGAGGTCCGCATGGGCATCCTGGGCCACAGCCGTTCCGGCCCCCTGCCTGCTACGCTGGAGGGCCAGATCGTCCGGATTTCCGACCAGATCGCCTACATCAATCATGACATCGACGACGCCATGCGCGCCGGGATCCTGACCGATGCCGACATTCCCCGGGAAATCGCCGACATTCTGGGCGATACCCACCGGGACCGCATCAATACCCTGGTCACGGACCTCATCTTCCACACCGCCGAGACAAAGATACTGGGCATGACGGAGCCAATCGCCGCCGCCATGGAGGCGCTGCGCAGCTTTATGTTTGAACGGGTCTATAAAAATCCCGTGGCAAAGGGTGAGGAAGCCAAGGCCCGTGACATTCTGAAACGGCTTTATGAATACTATATCGCCCATCCCCAGGCCCTGCCCGCCGATTTCCAGCCCCAGCTCGATTTTGACGGCATGGAGCGGACGGTCTGCGACTACATCGCGGGGATGACCGATAAATATGCCATGTATAAATACGACGAGCTGTTTATCCCCACGGCCTGGCAGGTGCGGGGATAGAAAACAGCGGTATTTTGCCGAGAATCATAGGAAAGGAGAAGCAAAATGGCCTTTTCACCGGCGTTTCTGGACGAACTGAATCACCGAAATCCCATTGAAGATGTGGTCGGTCAGTATGTCGCGCTGACGCGCAAGGGCAGCAACCTCTTCGGTCTGTGCCCCTTCCACGGCGAAAAGACCCCGTCCTTCTCCGTCAACCCGGAAAAAGGCATTTACTACTGCTTCGGCTGCCACAAGGGCGGCGGCGTTGTCAATTTCATCATGGAGATCGAGAACCTCAGCTACCCGGACGCGGTACGGTTTCTGGCTAAACGCGCGGGTATCGAGGTCCCCGAAGACAACCTGGGTCAGTCCCAGTACAAGAAAAAGGAACGCCTCTGGGCACTGTGTAAGGAAGCTGCGCGGTTCTTTAACGATCAGCTCAAGACCCCTGCTGCCGCAGAGGCCCGTGCCTATGTTGCCAAACGGGGGCTTTCTGCCTCCACGGTGACGCGGTTCGGACTGGGCTTTGCGCCCAACGCCTGGAGCGCCCTGCTGGACGCCATGACAGCCAAAGGCTATACCAAGCAGGAACTGCTGGAGGCTGGTCTGGTGCTGAAAAACGAGAAAAAGGGCACCCTCTATGACCGCTTCCGCAACCGCCTGATGTTTCCCATCATCGACGTCCGGGGCAACGTCATCGGCTTCGGCGGACGGGTCATGGACGACTCAACGCCCAAGTATCTTAATTCCCCGGAGACAATTATTTTTAATAAAAGACGAAACCTTTTCGCCATGAATATCGTCAAAAAGAGTAAGCAGGGCTTTATCATCCTCACGGAGGGCTATATGGACGCCATTGCGCTGCACCAGTACGGCTTTGACTGCGCCGTAGCCTCCCTCGGCACCTCGCTGACCCAGGAGCACGCGGATATGCTATCCAAATATACCAATGAGATCGTGCTGACCTATGACGGCGACGCTGCGGGGCAAAACGCTACGGCCCGCGCCATTCCCATGCTGGAAAAGACCGGCCTGCGGGTCAAGGTCCTGCGGATGCAGGGTGCAAAGGATCCGGACGAATTTCTGAAAAAGTACGGCGCAGATCGCTTCCGCCTGCTGCTGCAAGGCTCGGAGAATCAGGCGGAGTACCGTCTGCGCTCCCTGCAGATGAAATTCGACCTGTCCTCCGACGAGCAGAAGGTGGAATTTGCCAAGCAGGCCGCCGACCTGATCTCCACCTACTCCACCGCCGTGGAGCGGGAGATCTACGGAGCCCGTGCGGCGGAAATGGCCGGATTGACGCCGGAGGTCATGAAGCTGGAGATCAACAAGGCCTTCAAGCGCCGCGTGGCCATCCAGCGCAAGGCCCAGGAGAAGAAGGATCTGGAGGCCGCCAACACACGGCAGCCGAGAGCCCGCAGCCTGCGCTATGACAATATGCGCTCCGCCATGGCCGAGGAAAACCTGCTGCGGATGCTCCTGCGGCAGCCTGACCTCTTTGACCGGGCGCAGGCGCTGACACGGGAGCAATTCTCCGTCCCCATGTTCGGCAGAGCCTTCGACGCCCTGCAGGAGCGATGGCGTGAGAGCCTTTCCGTAAGCCCCGGCAGCCTTTCCGACCTGCTGACACCGGAGGAAATGGCCCATTTGACCCAGATCCTGCAAAAGCCCGATGTGGTCCTGTCCGACGAAGCCTTTGACGACTGCGTGCATATCATCACCGAGGAGTATGGCAAGACGCAGATCGGGGGACTCAGCGACATCAAGGCCATGCAGGAGCGACTTCTCAAGAAAAAAGGATATGGAGGTACATAACATGGACGAACTGCAACGCGATGCCGTAATGCATGAAAAACTGCAGCAGCTTTTGGAGCGCGGCAAAAAGGAAAAGCGCATTGCATCCAAGGATCTTATCGACGCCCTGGACGCCATTGACGCCGACGAGCAGCAGACCGACCTGATCTATGACGCTCTGGAGGCCGCCGGTGTGGAGATTGACGTGTCCGACGTGGTGGAGATGCTGACGAAGCCCGACGACATGGCCCCCAGCGACGAGGATCTGCAGCTTGTGGAGGAGGAAAAGCTCCTCGACACGGAAGAGATGTCCGATGCCATGAGCGTCAATGATCCGGTGCGTATGTACCTCAAGGAGATCGGCAAGATACCGCTTCTCACCGCCGAGGAGGAGGCGGAGCTGGGCAAGCGCCTGGCCGAGGGCGATATGGAGGCCCACAACAAGATGGTGGAGGCCAACCTCCGACTGGTGGTTTCCATTGCAAAGCGCTATGTGGGTCGGGGTCTGCCGTTTTTGGACCTGATCCAGGAGGGCAATCTTGGCCTGATTAAGGCTGTCGATAAATTTGACTACACAAAGGGCTATAAATTCTCCACCTACGCCACCTGGTGGATCCGCCAGTCCATTTCCCGGGCCATTGCCGACCACGCCAGGACAATTCGCATCCCGGTCCACATGGTGGAGACCATCAATCGCGTATCCCGGGCCTCCCATGAGCTGGTTCAGGACCTGGGCCGTGATCCGACGGCTTCGGAGATCGCCGGAAAGCTGAACCTCTCCACGGAAAAGGTG
Organism: uncultured Clostridia bacterium; assembly: GCA_945635805.1. Taxonomy (GTDB): domain Bacteria; phylum Bacillota; class Clostridia; order Oscillospirales; family Oscillospiraceae; genus JAZOXB01. The sequence goes on along the minus strand of CALZCW010000046.1, from coordinate 1,633 downwards.
GAGGAGATCATGCGCGTCGCCCAGGAGCCCATCTCCCTGGAAACGCCGGTGGGTGAGGAGGACGACAGTCATTTGGGCGATTTCATCCAGGATGAGGATGCCTCGGAGCCTGCTGACGCGGCGACCTATGCTGTTCTGCGGGAGCAGCTTGCCGGGGTGCTGAAGACCCTGACACCCCGGGAAGAGAAGGTCCTCTGCCTTCGCTACGGTCTGCAGGACGGTAGAATGCACACCCTGGAGGAGGTTGGAGAGGAATTTGACGTGACACGCGAGCGGATCCGACAGATCGAATCCAAGGCGCTGCGGAAGCTGCGCCACCCCTCCCGTTCCAAGATCTTAAAGGACTTCCTCAGCTAAAGTCTTAGTGCCTTAAAAAATTTTTTTCTTGACATTGTCGAAAAAAAAAGTATCATAAGCAGTAGACAACACAGACTATGTGGGAGGACTGAACGATGTACGACAGAATCAGGACCTATCTTTCTGAGCAGCTTGACATTCCCGTTGAGGAGATGGACCGCGATACCACCTTTGAGAGCCTCCATCTGGATTCTCTGGACATGGTCGAGATGATCATGGATATGGAAGAAGAGCTGGGCGTCGACTTCGAGATGGAAGGCGAAATGAAGCTGGAGACCATCGGCGAGCTTGCTGATTTCATCGACGATAAGATGGCTGAGATCGAATAAAACTACATACTTCGGCCTGTGACAAGGTCGCACTAGTCGGGGAGATAGCGGTGCCCTGTTGCCTGCAATCCGCTACAGCAGGGATGAATTCCCGCACCCGGGCCTGTGCTGTGCTGTCTGTCCGTGTAAGCGGTGTTGAGGAGCCGGTCTTGCGCAACGAACTCCTGTGAACCATGTCAGGCGGGGAACCGAGCAGCATTAAGCGGATCTGTTCGTGTGCCGCAAGTCAGCCGTTTCTGAGCTGGCTGCACGGGAAACGAGTATAGTTCAGGTTCAAATGCGGGTGTGCGATCTTGTCATGGGCCGAAGCATCGGCAAAAGGGCGCGTGGGAAAGCCATGCGCCCATTTTGCGTTCCTGCGGCATGATCAAGGTTGCTTTTTTTTGCGAAATCGTTTATACTATAGATCGAATGAACAGGAGGTGAGCGGATGTATCAGGCTTTATACCGAAAATACCGGCCCCAGACCTTTGACGATGTGGTCGGTCAGCTTGCTGTGACCCAGACGCTGAAAAACCAGCTTATCAACAACCGCCTGAGCCACGCCTATCTGTTCACCGGTACCAGAGGCACGGGCAAGACCACCTGTGCAAAAATTCTTGCCAAGGCGGTCAACTGTGAGCATCCCGTGGACGGAAACCCCTGTAATTGCTGCGCCGCCTGCAAAAGCATCGACTCCGGCGCCTGCATGGATGTGCTGGAGATCGACGCCGCCTCCAATAACGGTGTGGACAATGTGCGCTCCCTGCGGGACGACGCGGTCTATACGCCCGCCGAGGTTAAAAAGCGGGTCTATATTATCGACGAGGTCCATATGCTGTCCATCAGTGCCTTTAATGCGCTGCTGAAGATCATCGAGGAGCCGCCGGAGCATCTGCTGTTTATCCTGGCGACCACGGAGCTGCACAAGGTGCCCGCGACCATCCTGTCCCGCTGCCAGCGCTTTT
>CALZCW010000045.1 GCA_945635805.1 uncultured Clostridia bacterium | reverse complement strand
CCCAGGTCGCCAAGCGCAAGGGCCGCGGCTGCGGCACCGGCAACGGCAAGACCGCCGGCCGCGGACACAAGGGCCAGAAGGCTCGTTCCGGCGGCAAGGTGCGTGTCGGCTTTGAAGGCGGCCAGATGCCTCTGGCACGCCGCATCCCGAAGCGCGGCTTCAACAACATCTTCGCAAAGCCCCTCACGGCTGTCAATGTCGACGCTTTGAACGCATTCGAAGACGGCGCTGTGGTCGATGCGGCTGCGCTCGAAGAAAAGGGCATTATCCGTGACTGCAAGTACGGTCTGAAGGTTCTGTCCAACGGCACTCTGACGAAGAAGCTGACTGTCAAGGCAGCGGCATTCTCTGGCTCTGCCAAAGCAAAAATTGAGGAGGCAGGCGGAAAGGCTGAGGTGGTGTAAGTGCTTACGACACTTCGCAACGCATGGAAGATCACGGATCTGCGCAAGAAGATCCTCTTTACCATGCTGATCATCCTGCTTTACCGTATCGGTAACGTCGTTCCCGTCCCCTTCGTCAATGTGGAGAACATGTCCCGGATGTTCGATGAGCAGCTCAGCGGCACCATCTTCGGACTGTTCAACATGATGTCCGGCAACGCATTCTCCATGGCGACCATCTTCGCCCTGAGCATCCAGCCGTATATCAACGCATCCATCATCATCCAGCTGCTGACCATCGCCATCCCCGCTCTGGAACGCCTGAGCAAGGAAGGCGGCGAGGAAGGCCGGAAGAAGATCAACAAGATCACCCGCTATACCACCGTGGCTCTGGGCCTGCTCATGGGCTTTGCCTATTATGTCATGCTCAGCAACTACAATGACCAGTACGCCGCACAGGGCTTCGCTCTGATGTCCCAGACCGGCTTCCTGCAGGCTGTCGTTATCATCCTGACGTTCATGACAGGCTCCACTCTGGTCATGTGGTTGGGCGACCAGATCACCGAGTACGGCATCGGCAACGGCATCTCCATGATCCTGTTTGCCAACATCATCGCCCGTATTCCCGGCGGCATCATCATGCCTCTGTGGAATCTGTGCTTCCCCTCTGCCACCACCGATGCTACCGGTGCTGTCATTGCGGAGGCCGGCGCATCCCAGTGGTATTGGGCCATCGCCCTGCTCGTCGGTATGCTGGCGATCATCGTCTTCATCGTATTCGTCTCTCAGGCAGAGCGCCGCATCCCGGTGCAGTACGCCAAGCGTGTGGTAGGCCGTAAGGTCTACGGCGGCCAAAACAGCCACCTGCCCATCAAGGTCAACATGTCCGGCGTTATGCCTATCATCTTCGCGCAATCCATTGCCAGCCTGCCCGCCACCCTCTGCACCTTCTTCGGCTGGACCGGCTCCTGGGCTTACAGGAATCTGTTTGACAGCACTACCGTGGTTTACGCGATTTTCTATCTGCTGCTGATCGTCGGCTTCAGCTACTTCTACGCCACGATCCAGTACAACCCCGTTGAGGTTGCCAACAACCTGAAGAAGAACGGCGGCTTCATCCCCGGCTTCCGTCCGGGCCGCCCCACCTCGGACTTTATCCGCAAGGTCATCAACAAGGTCACGCTCTTCGGCGCCATCTACCTTGGCATCATTGCGGTACTTCCGATCGTCCTGGGCGTTGTGATGGGTGATACCAGCTTCTCCTTTGGCGGCACCTCCGTCATCATCGTCGTCAGCGTTGCCCTTGAGACCGTCACGGCCATCGAGGCACAGATGATGATGCGCAACTACTCCGGATTCCTTGAGAAATAATCGGGGGTCTGGATCATGAAGCTGATTCTGTTAGGGGCTCCCGGCGCCGGAAAGGGCACCCAGGCGGAGATCGTTGCCGCCAGGCTGAACATTCCGACCATCTCAACCGGGAATATCCTGCGAGAAGCAATCAAAAACGGTACGGAGACCGGTTTGAAAGCCAAAGGTTTCATGGACAAGGGCATGCTCGTTCCCGACGATGTCATCATCGGCATCGTCCGGGAGCGGCTGGCCGCGCCGGATTGTGCCAACGGTTATATCCTTGACGGGATTCCGCGCACCATCCCGCAGGCTCAGGCTCTCCAGGACCAGGGCGTGGAAATCGACCGTGTCGTATCTATCGAAATTGCCGACGAGGTGATCGAGCAGCGCATGACGGGACGCCGTGTTTGCAGCGTCTGCGGCGCAAGCTATCACATGACGGCAAATCCGCCCAAAACAGAGGGCATCTGCAATGCGTGCGGCGGTGAGCTGGTGATCCGCGAGGACGACAAGCCGGAAACGGTACGTCAGCGCCTTTCCGTGTACCACAGCAAAACCGAGGCACTCAAGGGCTTCTACGAAAAGCTCGGAAAGCTCAGGCTTGTCGAGGGGAACCAGCCCATCGAGGATGCAACTCGTGATATTCTGGCGGCGTTAGGTGTATAAAAATGATCCCTATTAAAAACGAACGTGAGATCTCTGTGATGCGCCGTGCCTGTAAAATTACTGCGGCTGCCCGTGCTTTGGCAGGGGATATGGTAAGACCCGGCGTAACAACCAAAGAGATTGACAAAGCAGTCCACGATTTTATCGTGTCACAAGGTGCAACACCTTCCTTCCTCAACTATTCAGGCTATCCTGCCAGCGCCTGTATCTCCGTGAACAATACCGTCATTCACGGGATCCCCGACGGCAGGGTGCTGCGCGAGGGCGACATCGTTTCCGTTGACGTCGGCGCGTGTTGGGGAGGCTTCCACGGGGACTGCGCCGCAACCTTTGCCTGCGGGAGCATTTCTCCCGAGGCGCAAAAGCTCATTGATGTCACGAGGCAGAGCTTTTTCGAGGGCGTGAAATTTGCACGCCAGGGCTGCCGGATCTCGGACATAGGTCATGCTGTGCAGACCTACGTCGAGGCCAACGGTTTTTCCGTCGTGCGCTCCTTCATCGGACACGGTGTGGGTGAGCATCTGCACGAGGAACCGGAGGTGCCGAACTTCGGCAAGCCCGGAAGGGGACCGAGACTGATCCGCGGTATGACCATCGCCATCGAACCCATGGTCAACGCCGGCGTCTATGACGTGCGGGTGCTGAAGGATGGCTGGACGACGGTGACCGCCGACGGAAAACTCTCCGCCCACTACGAAAATACTGTCCTCATCACCGACGGCGAGCCGGAAATCCTCACCGTCACCGAGGGGCTTTGATATGGATATTTCCAGATCGGATGTCGTTCTTTCCATGGCCGGTCATGACAAGGGAATGCTGTTCTTTGTGCTTGACACAGACGGTGTGTACGTTTCCCTGGCCAACGGCAAGGAGAGAAAGGTGGAAAAGCCCAAACGCAAAAAAACCAAACACGTCCGCAAACTCCCTCGGCCTGATTCGAGGCTCACGGAGAAAATTCGCTCCGGAGAGCCGATACTCAACAGCGAATTACGAAGGGAACTGGCCATATTGCGCCGGGAAATCAACGTTTCAACCAAGGAGGGTTCTTAAACTTGGCAAAAGACGACGTAATCGAACTTGAGGGCATCGTGACCGATGCATTGCCGAATGCCATGTTCAAAGTCAAGATCGGCGGCGAGCATACCATTCTGGCACACATTTCCGGCAAGCTCAGAATGAACTATATCAAGATCTTGCCCGGTGACAAGGTAACTGTTCAGATGTCTCCGTATGATCTGACCCAAGGCCGGATCACCTGGAGAAGCAAGTAAGACGAGACATTGTTCTCATATGGAGGTTATACAGTATGAAGGTTAGACCGTCCGTGAAGCCCATGTGCGAAAAATGCAAGATCATCAAGCGCAAGGGTCGCGTCATGGTAATTTGTGAAAACCCCAAGCATAAGCAGAGACAAGGCTAATAGGAGGTGCTTGAAGTAAATGGCACGTATTGCTGGTATTGACCTGCCCCGCGAGAAGAGAGTGGAAATCGGACTCACTTATATTTTCGGCATCGGCAGAAAGAGCGCCAAGGACATCCTCGCGATGGCCGGCGTTAACCCCGACACCCGCGTGAAGGACCTGACCGAAGATCAGGAAGCTGCACTGCGTGATGTCATCGACAAGAACTACACCATCGAAGGCGACCTCCGCCGTGAAGTCGCTCTGAACATCAAGCGTTTGACCGAGATCGGCTGCTACCGTGGCCTGCGTCATCGCCGTGGCCTGCCCGTTCGCGGTCAGCGCACCAAGACCAACGCTCGTACCCGTAAGGGCCCGAAGAAGACCATCGCGAATAAGAAGAAGTAAGGAGGGATATGTAAAATGGCAAAAGCGAATGCAAAGAAAGTTATCAAGCGCCGTCGCGAGCGCAAGAATATTGAAAAGGGCGCCGTTCATATCCGTTCCTCTTTCAATAACACCATGGTCACTGTGACCGACCTGCAGGGCAATGCTCTTTCCTGGGCTTCCTCCGGCGGTCTCGGCTTCCGCGGCTCCCGTAAGTCCACCCCGTATGCTGCACAGATGTGCGCAGAGACTGCTGCCAAGGCAGCCATCGACACCTGCGGTCTGAAAACAGTGGAAGTCTACGTCAAGGGTCCCGGCCAAGGCCGTGAAGCCGCTATCCGCGCTTTGCAGTCTGCCGGTCTGGAAGTCGTTTCCATCAAGGACGTCACCCCCATTCCTCACAATGGCTGCCGTCCGCCCAAAAGACGCCGCGTCTAATTCGTTAAGGAGGAAAAATCAGAATGGCGAAAAATACTCAGCCCGTTCTCAAGCGTTGCCGCACCCTGGGCGTTTCTCCTGCCGTGATGGGCTATTCCAAGACTTCCAACAAGAACCCCGGCGGTCAGAGAAGAACCAAGAAGTCCGAGTATGCAATGCAGCTCACTGAGAAGCAGAAGGTCAAATTCGTATACGGCATCCTCGAAAAGCAGTTCCGTATGTACTATGAAAAAGCAGCCCGTGCAGAGGGCAACACCGGCGAAGTCCTGCTCAGCCTCATTGAGCGCAGACTTGACAACGTTGTCTACCGTCTCGGTTTTGCCGCCACCCGCCGTGAGGCCCGTCAGTTGGTCAACCATGGCCACTACACCGTCAACGGCAAGCGCGTCAATATCCCGTCCTACCTCGTCAAGACCGGCGATGTCATCGCCGTCTGCGAGAAGAGCTGCTCCAACAATCGTTTCAAGAAGCTGAAGGAAGACGATGCATTCGTCGCCGCCCCCAAGTGGCTTGACCGCGACAAGAACACCCTCACCGGTAAGGTTCTTGCCCTCCCGGCCAGAGACGATATCGACTTCGAGATTGCAGAACACCTCATCGTCGAGTTGTACTCCAAGTAATGCTTCACCCTCGTTTATTGGTAAGCTGATTTACACGCAGAACCTGTGTTTTGCAATTATTAAAGGAGGGTATCTGTTATATGGTAGAAATTGACAAGCCGCGCATTGAGTGTATTGACTCTCCCGAAGATCCGTCCCATGGCGTATTCATCGTAGAACCGCTGGAAAGAGGCTACGGCACGACCCTGGGCAATTCCCTGAGAAGAATCCTTTTGTCCTCGCTGCCCGGCACCGCTGCGACCTCCATCAAGATCGCCGGTGTCCAGCACGAGTTCTCCACGATTCCCGGCGTCAAGGAAGACGTGACGGAGATCGTTCTGAACGTCAAAAGGATCATCTCCAAGATGAACTGTGACGGCGTGAAGACCGTTTATATTGACGCTGCCGGTGAGTGCGAAGTTACTGCCGGCGACATCAAGACCGATGACGATGTGGAGATCATCAACAAGGATCTGCATATCTGCTCCCTCGGCCCGGATGCCACGCTCAATATGGAGATCACCATGAGCCGCGGCAGAGGCTATGTGCCCGCTGACCGCAACAAGACGCCGCAGACGCCCATTGGGGTCATTCCTGTCGATTCCCTGTATTCCCCGGTTTACAAGGTCAACTACACGGTGGAAAACACCCGTGTGGGCAACATGACCGACTTCGACAAGCTGACCTTGGAGGTCTGGACCGACTCCACCACCACGGCGAAGGACGCCGTTTCCATTGCCGCCAAGATCCTCACGGAGCACCTGACGCTCTTCACCGACCTGTCCGAGACAGTTGCCGGCCAGACGCTGGTGCGCGAGAATCGGGAGACCACGGAACCGGCCGCCCTGAAGCTCACCATCGAGGAACTGGACCTGTCCGTCCGCAGCTTCAACTGCCTGAAGCGCGCCAACATCAACA
>CALZCW010000044.1 GCA_945635805.1 uncultured Clostridia bacterium | reverse complement strand
GCCCACAAGGAAGCCGGCGAGAGCGTCTTCTCCGGCGCCGATGCCTTCAAGCTCTATGACACCTACGGCTTCCCCATCGACCTGACCATGGAGATGGCAAAGGACGAGGGCATGCGTGTGGACGAGGAAGCCTTCCGCGCCCTCATGCAGGAGCAGAAGAGCCGCGCAAGAGAAGCCCGGAAAGCCCTGGGCGACCTGGGTTGGACCGGTATGGACTTCGGCCAGGAGATCCCGGAGACGGATTTTTTGGGCTATGAAAATACGGAAAACGACGGCAAGATCCTGGCTATGATCGCCGATGACGAGCCGCGCACCGAGATCGCTGAGGGTGTGGAAGCCGTCATCGTTTTGGACTGCACCGCCATGTACGCGGAAATGGGCGGCCAGGTGGCGGACCATGGCATTATTGAAAGCGAAAACGGCGTCTTTGAGGTCAACGACGTTCAGAAGAACAAGGGCGGCAAGTATATGCACTACGGCGTGGTCAAGTCCGGCACCCTCAAGCTGGGCGATACCTGCCATGTGACGGTTGATGTTGACCGCCGCAAGGCCATCTGCCGCGCCCATACCGCCACCCATCTGCTCCAGACGGCTCTGGTGCGCGTTTTGGGCGACCACTGCCATCAGGCCGGTTCTCTGGTGGAGCCGGATCATCTGCGCTTTGACTTCACCCATTTCTCCGCTGTCACACCGACGGAGATCATGGACGTCAGCAATGAGGTCATGGACATGATCCTGAACGGCGACGAGGTGCAGACCCTGGTGCTGCCCATCGAGGAAGCCAAGAAGCTGGGAGCCACGGCGCTCTTCGGCGAAAAGTACGGCGATACTGTTCGCGTCGTGAAAATGGGTGACGATTCCCTGGAATTCTGCGGCGGCACCCATTTGGACAACACCGCCAAGGTCGGCCCCTTCCGCATCCAGTCGGAGGCCTCGGTGGCTTCCGGTGTGCGCCGTATCGACGCCTACACGGGCAAAAAGGTGCTGCAGCAGACAGAGAACTACAACCGCACGATTCTGTCGGCTGCTGAGGAGTTGAAAACCACGCCGAAGGATCTGCTGACCCGCGCCCACGGCGTGATGACCGAGATCAAGGAGCTGAAGCAGAATATTGACCGCATGAAGGACAAGCTGTTCTGCGGCGAGGTCGATCAGGTCCTGTTCTCCTCCAAGAACGTCGGCGGACTGCGCGTTCTGACCTGTGTGCGCCAGGATATCGCGCCCAACGACCTGCGGAAAATGGGCGACCGTATCCGCGACAAGGCTCCGGATGCCGTTGCCGTTCTGGCAGGCGTCCAGGGCGAGAAGATTACCATTTTGGCAGTCTGCGGCCGTGAGGCTGTGGAAAAGGGCGTCAAAGCCGGCGCTCTGGTCAAGGAGGTCTGCACCGCCTGCGGAGGCTCCGGCGGCGGCAAGCCCGATTCCGCCATGGGCGGCGGCAAGGAGCTGGGCAAGCTGGATAACGCCCTGGCCCTTGTGGACGATTTCGTGAGCGCCAACGTAAAAGCATAGGGAGGGAACACCATGAACGACTGCGTATTTTGTAAGATCATCGCCGGGGAGATCCCCTCAAAGAAGCTCTATGAGGACGAGCTGTGCCTGGCCTTTTACGACATTGCGCCTCTGGCACCCCAGCACTTCCTGGTCATCCCCAAGGAGCATCTGACCGGCGCCAACCGGATCAACGAGGAGAACGCCGCAGTGGTGGGCCATATTTTCGCCGTTATCACCAAGCTGACGGCAGTGCTGGGCTTTTCTGACGGCTACCGCGTGGTGACCAACTGCGGCGACGACGCCGGACAGACGGTCAAGCACCTGCATTTCCACGTGCTCGGCGGCAAACAACTGGGAAGTTTTAACTGATTTTTTGGGGACGGGTGTTGTGCCCGTCCCTTTTTTCGGGAAAGGGGGCAAGGAAGATGCGCAGACTGGCGATTTTCTCGTTTTCCTTTGCGGCAGCGGCGGCAGGCTACGTCTGGCTGCTTTCTCCGGCGGCTGCCCTGGTATTGGCTGCGGTATCTGTCGTTGGCTTCCTTGTCTGCCTTTGTGCTTCCTCCGACGCCCTTCACCGGGTTCGCATTGCCGCCCTGGGTGCTGCCCTTGGCCTGCTGTGGAGCTGGGGCTATGAACGGCTGCAGATCGCTCCGCTGCGGGAGCTTTGCGGCGAGGACCGGGCTGTGACGGCCCAGGTCTGCGACAGTGCCGTGGACACCGATTACGGCTGCCGTGTGACCGTCCGCGTGGGAAGGGGCAGGATGATGCTCTATCTGGACTGCAAAGCCGGGGAGCTTTCCCTGGGGGACACGGTCAGCGTTACGGCAGAGATCGTGGATGTTTCCCGGGGCAGCGGCGACCAGAATAACCTCTATTACCAGTCGCAGGACATTTCTCTGCTGGGCTTTCAGCGGGGCAAAGTGGAAATTACCAAGGCACAGAAGCTGCCTGTTTCTCTGCTTCCGGCAAGACTTGCCATCCTGACCCGGGAGAAGATCGGGGAGATCTTTCCCGAAGACGTGGCGGGCTTTGCCAAGGCCCTTTTGACCGGAGACCGCAGCGGTCTGAGCTATGCGGTGCGCAACGAGCTTTCCATCACGGGCATTTCCCACGTCATCGCCGTCTCGGGAATGCATGTGTCGCTGATCGTGGGTGTAGTCATGTTTCTGTGCAGGCGGCGCAGGAAGCTCGCGGCTGTCATCAGCATTGCTGTGATGTTTTTCTTCGCCGCGATGCAGGGCTTTACGCCGTCGGTCACCCGTGCGGCCATTATGAACACCGTGCTGCTGATGGCACCCATTTTTAAGCGGGAAAACGACGCGCCGACTTCGTTGAGTTTGGCGCTGTTGGTTATCCTGCTGGGCAATCCCTGGGCCATTGCCAATGTGAGCTTGCAGCTTTCTTTCCTGGCAGTGACGGGGATATTTGTCCTGTCGCCCCACGTTTATCAAATCATCATCCGTCCCGCCGATCAATTGCTGCGGGAAAAACATCCTCTGCTGTTTCGCGGCTACCGCAGTCTGGCGGTCATTGTGGCGGCCTCCTTCGGCGCGACGTTGACTACCGCGCCTTTGGTGGCGGTGTATTTTGGCCTGGTCAGCCTGATTTCGCCTCTGACCAACCTCCTGGCAATGCCTGTCCTCAGCCTGACCTTCACCGTCAGCTTTCTGGCTACGGTGCTGGGCTTCCTGTGGACGCTTCCGGCACAGATTCTGGGATGGCTGCTGGCCTGGCCCATCCGCTATGTCCTTTGGCTGTCGGGCCTTTTGGCGAAGATCCCCTATGGGGCAATCTATACTGCAGTGCCTACACGGTGGTCTGGCTCATTGGAGCCTATGGAATGCTCGCGGTCTACGCCGCCTCCCAAAAGCGTTGCCGGCTGCGGGTCCTGCTGCCGGCCCTGGCGCTGACTCTGGCCGGTGCCGTCTTATGCGCCGCCGTGCCAAAGGCGGACATGACCCTGAAGGTCTTTGACGTGGGACAGGGCCAGTGCATCCTGCTGCAAAACGGGGCGCAGACGGTCTTAGTGGACTGCGGCGGAGACGAGGGCGAATATAACGGTGAGGATACGGCGCGGAAGCTGCTTTCCCACGGCATTTTCCGCATTGACGCATTGATTTTGACCCACTATGATGCCGACCATATCGGCGGCGCGGCGCAATTCCTGGAGCGGGTCGTCGTGGACCGGCTGATGCTGCCTGATCTGCCCGAGGAAAGCGCCCTCATGACGGAGCTGCTGCGCTCTGCAGAGGAAAAACAGATTGAAACGGACTATATCACCGAGAAGACAGTATATTCCTTCGGCAGCGGAAGCCTGACGCTTTTCCCACCGCCGGACAGGGATGCAGACAATGCGTCATTATCCGCATTGATGTCTGACGGAGAATATGATATACTGATTACAGGCGATTTGGATTCCGACGGTGAGGCGGCGCTGCTGGCGCAGTACGACCTGCCGGATCTGGAGGTGCTGGTAGCCGGACATCACGGCTCGAAGTATTCCACCAGCGCCCGTCTCCTGCGGCAGACGACGCCGGAGCTGGTGCTGATCTCCGTGGGAGAGAATTCTCACGGACATCCGACGCAGGAGGTGCTGGACCGGATTTCAGCCATCGGCGCTTCGGTTTTGCGCACCGATGAAAGCGGCGACATTACGATCACGAGGTAACAACATGGCAAAGAAAACCACTGGGGACAACCAGGCCTACGCACAACTGAAAAGCGACCTGAAGACCGGGGGCCTGCGGCGGTTTTATGTGCTCTACGGCGAGGAGGATTACCTGCGGCGCGACGCTCTGGCGCGGATCAAAAAGCGCCTGCTGGACGAGCTGACGGAGGATTTTAACTTCCACCGTCTCAATTCGGAGAATTTTTCCGTCGATCTGCTGGCAGACTCTTTGGAGGCGCTGCCCATGATGGCGGAGCGCTCTCTGGTGCTGGTGGAGGACGTGGACCTCTTTGAGCGCAGCGAAACCGAGCGGGAGCGGCTGATCGGGCTGCTGTCCGACGTGCCGGAGTATTGCTGCCTGGTAATGACCTATGTGGATTTCCGGCCGGACAAGCGTAAGAAGAAGCTCTGGGACGCGCTGGAGAAGAATGCCCTGCTGGTGGAATTCTGCTATCAGAGCGAGAGCGACCTGCGCACCTGGATCGCCCGGCATTTTCACGCGGCGGGGAAGTCCGCCGCGCCGGAGCTGTGCGGCTATCTGCTGCAGCAGTGCGGCCTTTCCATGACACGGCTGGACGGCGAGATCAAAAAGATATGCGCCTATTCCGGGGCGGATGCCATCGTCCGCGCCGACATCGACGCCGTGGTGGAGCCGACGCTGGACGCGGTGGTGTTCCAGCTTTCCGACGCCCTGGCGCAGCGGGAGTTTGACCGCGCGCTGGAGCGTCTGCACACCCTGCTGAAGCTGCAGACGGAGGCCATCCCCATTGTCGCTGCCATCGGCGGACAGATGCGCAGGCTCTATGCGGCGAAGGTCCTGCAAAACGAGGGGAAATCGGCTGACGAGCTGGCAAAGCTTTGCGGCGTCAGCCCCTATGCCGCCAATATCGCCATGCGTCAGGCACGGCGGTTCTCCGAAAACTTCTGCAAAAAGGCCGTGCAGCTCTGCTGCCAGACGGACTATCGGCTCAAGACCTCCTACGGAGATGACAAGGGCCTGGTGGAGCTGCTCATTGTGGAGCTGGCGGAGGAGGCGCGCCATGATTAAGCTGCGGCAGGCCATCGTGGTAGAGGGCCGGTACGATAAAAACACTCTGGCGCAGATCGTGGACGCGCCCATCATTGAAACCGGCGGCTTCGGCGTGATGCACGACAGGGAACTTCTGGGCTTTCTGCGCCAGGTGGCGGAGAAGCGCGGCCTCATCATTCTGACCGATTCCGACGGCGCCGGATTCGTCATACGCAATTATCTCAAAGGCGCTCTGCCGAAAGAGTATGTACTCCATGCCTATATCCCCGATATTCGCGGCAAGGAGCGCCGCAAGGCCCAACCGGGCAAGGAGGGAAAGCTGGGGGTAGAGGGAATGCGCCCCGAGGTTCTGCTGGCCGCGCTGAAAAACGCGGGAGCCGAGCCGGAGGAAACGTCCCAGCCGACTTCCAAAATCACAAAAACAGACCTGTTCCTCGCCGGACTTTCCGGCGGCAAAGAGAGCGCGGAAAAGCGACGCAAGCTACAGCGTCAGCTCCTTTTGCCGGAGCATCTGGGCAGCAACGCCTTTCTGGACGCCCTGAATCTGCTGATGACCCGCGAGGAATTTTTGAAGCAATACGGAGCAAACGATGATTGACATTTCAGTAAACGGCCTGGTCAAGTCCTTCGAGGTGGGAAGCACCCTGCTGGACGGACTGAGCTTTGACATCCATGCCGGCGAATGTGTGGGCATTATGGGCCGCAACGGCTGCGGCAAGACCACCCTGTTTCGCCTGCTGACCGGGGAACTGTCCCCGGACGAGGGCGAGATCACCATCGCCCAGGGCAAGCGTCTGGGTCTGATCTCCCAGATTCCCTATTATCCGCCGGGCTACACCGCCGAGCGGGTTCTGCGCTCGGCCTTTTCCGGTCTGGAGGCCACGCGATGCAAGCTGGAGGCTCTGGCGGAAAAGCTGACGGCCAACGCGCCAAAGTCCCTGTTGGAGGAATATGACCGCCTGAGCTACGCCTATCAGGTGGGTGGCGGCTACGAGCAGGACACCCAGGTAGAGAAGATCTGCAACGGCCTGGGCAT
>CALZCW010000043.1 GCA_945635805.1 uncultured Clostridia bacterium | reverse complement strand
CTGCGGCTTCTGGCTCTGCCCGACGAGGTGCGCGCCATGGTGGAGGAGGGAACTCTCTCCGCCGGACATGCCCGCGCGGTGCTGACCCTCAATTCTCAGCGCCTGCAAAAGGCCGCCGCGCAGAAGATCATTGCCCTGCGGCTCTCCGTCCGTCAGGCCGAGGCCATGTGCAAACGGATGGCCGCCGAGGAAAAACCGAAAAAAGAAAAGCCCGCCCTCACCGTGGACTATGTGGGCGAGTGCGAAAAAGCCCTGACCAAGCAGCTTGGCCGGAAGGTCAGGATCGTCAGCGGAAAGCGCAAAGGCCGCTTCGAGCTGGAATTTTACGGCCAGGACGACCTGCAGCGTCTCTATGAGCTCCTGCTGGCAATCGAAAACCCGGAGGAATCCCATGCCTGAAACAGAAAAGAAAGAACAGACCCCCGCAGAGGAACAGCTCTCCCCGAAAAAGAAGCGCGCCATGCTGGAATACATGGGCATCATGTTTGCTGTGGCCTTTTTGCTGGTGGCCGTTTCCCTCATTGTGAAGATGCATTTCATGCAGGACGATCTGGAGGCCGCCAATTACGGCGCCTCGGAGAACATCGCCGCCATGGAAAGCCGTCTGGAAACAGCCGACGCGGAACGGGAGGAGGCCTCCCGCAGCGCCAAAGCCTCGGAGCTGCTCCTGCTGGCGCAGGATTCCTTCTACGCCGGCGACGAGGACGCCTTCCGCGCCTATATGGACGAGCTGTCGGAGACCGCCGACGCCCTCCCGGAGACGGCCCTGCTGATCTATGAGGCTCTGCTGCAAGAGCTGTGATACATAAATAAAACAAACCGCCGGTTTTCCAGCATATTTCCCGGGAAAACGGCGGACAATGCCGCTCCCGATTGATGGGATCGGCACCATAGGAGTGAAGCATATGTTAGACATCAAGCGAATCAAGGACGACCCCAACGGCGTCAAGGCCGGTCTGCGGGCCAAGGAAGTGGACTGCGACGCCCAGATTGACCGCATCCTGGAGCTGGACGCCCAGCGCCGTGCGCTGATCCTGGAGACGGAGAGCGGAAAGGCCGAGCAGAACCGGGTCTCCAAGGAGATCCCCATAAAAAAGAAGGCCGGTGAGGACGTAACGCCCATTTTCAAGCGCATGGCCGAGCTGAAGTCCATGATCGCCGAAAACGACAAGCGGCTGACGGACGTGGAGGCGGAATACCGCACCCTGATGCTGTCCCTGCCCAACCTGCCGGACCCGGACCTGAAGCCCGGCGGCAAGGAGAACAACGAGCCCCTGCGCTATTACGGCCAGCCTCACAGCTTTGATTTTACGCCCAAGCACCATGTGGACCTGTGCACCAACCTGGGCCTCATCGACTATGAGCGGGGCACCAAGCTGGCAGGCTCCGGCTTCTGGGTCTACCGCGGCCTGGGCGCGCAATTGGAATGGGCGCTGCTGAACTATTTCATGGACTGCCACCTGCGCGACGGCTACGAAATGGTCATCCTGCCCCATATGCTGGAGTACCAGTGCGGCGAGACGGCGGGGCAGTTCCCGAAATTTGCCGACGAGGTCTATAAGATCGAAAATCCCACCGACGACCGGATGCACTTCATGCTTCCCACGGCGGAGACGGCGCTGGCCAGCCTCCACCGCAACGAGATTCTGTCGGAAGCCGATCTGCCCCACAAGCTCTTTGCCTACACGCCCTGTTTCCGCCGGGAGGCAGGCTCCCACCGGGCCGATGAGCGCGGCATGGTCCGCGGCCATCAGTTCAACAAGATTGAGATGTTCCAGTACACCCTGCCGGAGAAATCCGACGAGGCCTTTGAGGAGCTGGTCACCAAGGCCGAGGAGCTGGTCAAGGGCCTGGGCTTCCACTTCCGCACGGTGAAGCTGGCGGCGGGCGACTGCTCGGCCTCCATGGCCCGGACCTACGATATCGAGATCCAGATCCCGTCCATGAACGGCTACAAGGAGGTCTCCTCCGTGTCCAATGCCCGGGATTACCAGGCGCGGCGCGGCAATATCCGCTTCCGCCGCGAGGCCACGGGCAAGACGGAATTCGTCCACACCCTCAACGGCTCCGGCCTGGCAACGTCGAGAATTTTCCCGGCCATGGTGGAGCAGAACCAGCGCGCTGACGGCAGCGTCGTCGTGCCGGAGGTCCTGCGCAAATACCTGGGCGGCCTGGAAGTCATCGGGAAGAAATAATCATTTTCCGTGTGCCGGGTATGCCTGCACCGTGGGGCGCGCGCTGCGCCATACCGACCCTGTTCGCAAAAATTTATATATATCTTTGAAGAAAGGAGAAACGTAACATGGCAAAAGAAGGGAAGAAAAAGTGTAAGCTGCTGCAGGAATTTAAGGACTTTGCCGTAAAGGGCAATATGTTCGACATGGCCATCGGCGTCATCATCGGCGCTGTGTTTAAGGATCTTGTCAACTCCTTTACCAACAACATCATCATGCCGATCATTTCCATTTTCACCGGCAGCATCGACTTTTCCAGTTGGAAGATCACGCTGCCTTCCATCTTCGGCGACAAGATCGACCCGGAGACCGGCGCGGTGGTTGCCAACACTCTGAATTTCGGTGATTTCCTTTCCAGCGTCATCAGCTTCCTGATCCTGGCCTTTGTGATCTTCATGATGGTCAAGGGTGTCAACAAGCTCCGCGAGCTTGGCAAGAAGAAGGAAGAGGAAGAGGCGCCGGCAGATCCCGAACCCTCGGCTGAGGAAAAATTGCTCACAGAGATCCGCGACCTGCTGAAGGACAAGTAAAATACCGAAACAGCCACAAGCCCCGGAACGACATACCGACCGTGGCCTGTGGCTGTTTTTGCCTTGAAAGGGGGCTATACACGCCGTGACCAACGGCGGGAGCTTTCGGGCTTGAAGGGGACGAACCTTGTAAACTCCTGTCGAAGTTTGTGATTTTGCATAAAGTTGTCGATTTTTGTCGAGAGATAATTGGCTATTTTTCCAAAAACTACCTTGCAAAACCACGAACGGTATGGTAAATTAAAACTACCGATTTTGCAAGATACGGAGTTCAAGGAGGAGGAATGAAAAAGTATGGAAAAAATGTATCGCGTCCTGCTTGCAAACAGCAGCGAGGCCTATTCTCAGGATCTGGCCGCTGTGCTCAAGCAGTCCGACCGGTACGCTGTTGTCGGTACGGCGAATGACGGCCTGCACGCCATCGAGCTTCTGCGCGAGACGAAGCCGGAGTTCCTCGTTGTTGATACCATGCTGCCCCAGGCGGACGGCGTGGCTGTGCTGAAAGCGGCAAATGCCCTGGATAAAAAACCGATGTGTCTGGTACTGGCGGATTTCATGACTGAATTTGTGTCGAATCTGCTCGTAACATTGGGGGTACAATACGTTCTGCTTAAGCCCTGTACGCCCAGAGCGGTGCTGGAACGGCTGGACGCCATGCGCGACAGCCTGACGCCCCGGTCGCCTTATCTTCGTTCGCGGGAGGCGAACATTGAGGCGATGGTGACGTCGATGATCCACGAGATCGGCGTTCCGGCCCACATCAAGGGCTATCAGTACCTGCGGGAGGCGATCATTATCGCCGTCAACGACATGGAGGTCATCAACGCCATCACCAAGGTGCTCTATCCGCAGGTGGCCAAGACCTTTGCGACCACGCCGTCGCGGGTGGAGCGTGCCATTCGCCATGCCATCGAGGTGGCCTGGGACCGGGGTGATCTGGAGACGCTGCAGCGTTTCTTCGGTTACACCGTGTCCAACACGAAGGGCAAGCCAACCAACAGTGAGTTTATCGCGCTCATTGCAGACAAGCTGCAGCTTCAGCTCAAGCGCATGGAGCCGATAGCGATATAGAACATAGGCTCACGGCAGCCCATGATACTGCCCCCGGACGGTGGAGAGCCACCATCCGGGGGCAGAATTCTTTATATATGAAATATGGAAAGGCTTCCCGTTGGGGAAGCCCTTCCATATTTATAACCGTTTGGTATTACCGCTTCTTTGCCAGAGGGGTGGAGCGCTCCTGCAGCTCGTTGAGGGCCACGATGATCTGGTTGGACACCAGCCAGCCCCGCTCCGTCAGACGCCAGCGGTCCCGAACAAATTCCGCATAGCCCCGCTCGGCGAATTTCTCCAACAGCTTTTCCAGCGGCTCAAAGGGCAGCAGGTAGTTCCGCTCGTATTCTTCGCCGCTGATGCCCTCATGGGTGCGCAGGCGGAGCATGATGTATTCTCCGGCCCGTTCTCTCGGCGGAATCAGCTCACATTCGCTCAAAACCGCTTCTTTTCGCTCAATTCCCTCAATATAGCCCCGCAGGTCCCGCAGAATCGTAAACCGCTTGCCGGCAAAATCCGACGCAGCCGAGGGCCCGAAGCCCAGATATTCGCCGCCGGTCCAGTATTTCATGTTGTGGCGGGAGCGGTAGCCCTTTTTACAGAAATTGGAAATTTCATAGTGACGGTAGCCGTAATCCCGCAGAATCTCGCAGGCCGCCAGGTACATATCCGCCTGGGTATCGTCGTCGGGCAGTCCGGCACAGTCCTTGTAGTCCCAGAGAGGCGTCCCCTCCTCCACCTTCAGGGCGTAGCAGGAGATGTGCTCCGGCCGCAGGGTCAGGATATTGAGCAGGGTGTCGCGCCACTGGGACACGTTCTGGTTGGGCAGGCCGTACATCAGGTCCAGGGAGATGTTGCCGAAGCCGGCCTTCCGCGCCAGCTGCATGGCCTGCTTGGCCTGGTAGAAGCTGTGGGGACGGCCCAGCTTTTTCAGCATCTCGTCGTCGTCGGACTGGACGCCGATGGAAATGCGGTTGAAGCCCACCCGAACCAGCTTGCGCAGCATCTGCTGATTGACGCTGTCGGGGTTGGCCTCCAGGGTGATCTCCGCCTCCACGCTGAGGCGGAAATTGCGGCGGATCTCGTCGAGAATCTTTTCCAGATTGTCCGCGCCGAAGAAGCTGGGGGTGCCGCCGCCGAAATAGACGGTGTCCACCAGATAATCCGGGGCCAGCCGTCCCGATTCCTTGATGTGGTCGGCCAGGGCCTGAAGATAGCGGTCGATCACCCGGGGGTCACGGCTGCCGCCCAGGGAATAAAAGTCACAGTATTCGCATTTGCTCTTGCAGAACGGGATGTGGACGTAGATGCCCAGGCGCTTGTCGCCGTCGCCGCCCCGTGTCAGAAAGAATGCCATTGCTCAGCCTCCGATCTTTTGAACGATAAAGGCGCGGAATTTCTCCACCTCCGCCGCGCCGCCCTGAAAGCCCTCCTTGGCCAGAAAATACCATTGGGTGGAGCTGTGCTTCAGGAGGATCAGATGCTCCGTCTCCTTCATCTGGGTGATGGCGGAGTAGCCCTCGGTCATCAGGGAGTTGTCCTCGGCGACGGTCTGGGCCAGGGCGCGGTCATAGAATTCGGTGCAAAGATGCAGTTCCGACGTGCCGAAGCTGCGGTGCATATTCTGCTCCCAGCGGGCAATCGCCTTTTTGGGTCCGGTGAGGCTGCTGTAGACCAGGAAGGCCATCAGCACCGCCAGAAAAACCGTCAGTACGATGTTGCTGGTGCCGCCCTCGGCAAAGCAGCGGTAGATCATCAGCACCAGACCCAGGGCTGCCAGAACAAAGGCGCCGTAGCCCACATATTTGGTCGCCTTGGGGCTGACAGCCTTGGAGGCCTCCATCTGCAGCTCGGCGCACAGCACGGTGTTGACGGTGAACAGGGGCGGGGCCATGGGCTCCGCAGCTTCCTCGGCTTCTTCGGTTTCTTCATATTCCGCTGCCGTCACTTTCGCCGCTTCCTCTGCGGCGTCCTCCGCCGTTATGGCGGTTGTCTCTTCCATTTTTTCGTTTTCAGGGTCCATTATTTTCTCCTTCCGTCGCGCTGACGCGACCTGTTGTACACCGATAAAAGGCCGGGGATTCAATCGCGGGCGGCTGATAGCCTTTGCGGATCAGTGAACAGTGAATGATGAACAGTTAACAGTGAACAAGTGTTGTGTGCGCGCTGCGCACAGACCAGATTTACGGCGCGCCCAGTGGTCGCGCCCTACGCACGATTTGCCGTTTTTGCCGTAGGGCACGGCGACTCTGCCGTGCCGTTTTTATTTGTCTGCGAAGCAGACACATCAGTCATTCACCCTTAGTCCTTAGCCCTTAGCCATGAGGCTGCCTGCGGCAGCCTACGGGCGGACAGAGTCGTCCGCCCCTGCAAATGCCATTATTGCGGTGCCGTTTCTTCCGCCGCTTCTTCCGTTTCCTCGGCGGCGTCGGTG
>CALZCW010000042.1 GCA_945635805.1 uncultured Clostridia bacterium | reverse complement strand
AAGCATCACTGGGCGCAAATGGATTATTGAGTGTTTTAATTAGTGATTAGTATAACTTGTTCACTGTTCACTATTCGTCATTCACTGTTCACTGTACGAAACGACCATGCCTGTCCGCCGCAACGAAACAATCCTGAAGTGGGGATAAGAAAAGGGAATGAGCAGTGCGCTCATTCCCGTACCAGAGGCATACTCATACATCTGGGGCCGCCGCGTCCTCTGGACAGCTCGCCGCTGGGGATCCGCAGGACCCGGATACCCGCCTCTTCCATCATATCATTGGTCACATAGTTCCGGTCATAGGCGATCACGGTGCCCGGACGGAGGCACAGGGCGTTGGAGCCGTCGTTCCACTGCTCCCGCTGGGCTGCGATCTGGTCGCCGCCGCCGCACTGCAAAAGCTGCACCCGGTCCACGCCCACGGCTTCCGCCAGGATCGCCTCGGCGCTCTCGTCCAGACGGCGCACCTTGACCGCGCCGCGCTTGCCCGGTGTCAGCTCGAAGATCTGCAGGCGTTCCAGAATGTTGGGATGGACCAGGAATTTATCCCGGTCGATCTGGGTCAGCACCGTGTCCAGGTGCATAAAGGCCCGGGTACTGGGAATGTCAAAGGCCAGGACCCGCCGGATCTGTGCCGCCTCGTCGCGGAAAATATTCTGGGCCAGCCGCTCCACGGCCTCGGGCATGGTGCGCTGGGAAATGCCTACGGCGATGGCCTCGGCGCTGAGATTCAGAATGTCGCCGCCCTCCAGGGAGAAGGGCTCGTCCGGGGTATAATAGAAGGGCACCTGGCCGGCAAACTCCGGGTGGTAATGGAGGAAATAGTCACTGTAGATCGTCTCACGGCTGCGGGTGACGGAATACATATGGTGCAGCGACACGCCCCGGCCGATGGAGGCGAAGGGGTCGCGGGTAAAATAGAGGTTGGGGATGGGGTCCAGGACGAAATGGGTCCGGTCGCTGCGCAGAGACGACAGGGAGCCTCTGCCCCGCCGGGGCAGTTCGTCAAAGCGGACGCCGGTCATGGTCTTGCAGACCAGCTCCCGGGCCGTGGGCAGGGAGAGCAGCACCTCCGTCAGCTCCTCCCGGTAGCTGTCTGCCACACAGCCGCTGCGGTGGATGAAATCCTCCACGAACCGCCGCCGGAGCGCGTCGCTGCCCTCCAGCGTCTGGGCCGTCAGGTCCGACAGGTAGACGACCTCGACGCCCTGCTCCCGCAGAGTGCGGGCAAAGGCGTCATGCTCGGCCTGGGCGCCGCGAAGATAGGGGATGTCGTCAAAGAGAAGCTGCTCCATGGAGTTGGGTACCAACTGCTCCAGCTCGCTGCCGGGGCGATGCAGCAGCACTTTTTTCAAAGGACGGATCTCACTGCGGACGTCAATAGCCATAAGTCTTTCTCCTTGCGCTTTTTGTTTTAGTTTACCACAAACGGACGGGATCTGCAAGAGAATTTCAAACTTTTTTTGCGGAAAACAGACGAATTATTCATAAATTAACATAAAAATTACAATTTTTATTATAAATATTCATTCCAGCCCGGGACGGTCCCGGGCGCGGCGAAAAAAAATACAATCCCGCGCTGGGGCTGGACTTCCCGGCAGATTTTTGATACAATATATATAATGAATCGAAACAAAGGAGCTTCTTCATGGAAAAGCTGATCGACAAACTGACCGCTGCGGTCTCCGAGGCCTTTGCTCAGGCCGGTTATGATCCTGCCTGCGGCAAGGTCACCGTCTCCAACCGGCCCGACCTGTGCGAATTCCAGTGCAACGGCGCCATGCCAGCCGCCAAAGCCGCCCACAAGGCCCCCATCGTCATTGCCGGCGAGGTGGCTGCCCGGCTGCAGGACAGTGCGGTCTTCTCCTCTGCCGAGGCGGTGAACCCCGGCTTCCTCAATCTGCGCCTCCGGGAGGACTATCTGGCCGCCCATGTGGAGGAAATGCGCCGCAGTGAGCGTCCCGGTGTGGCGGGCAACGCGGAAGAGCGGACCGTGGTGCTGGACTACGGCGGCCCCAATGTGGCAAAGCCCCTGCACATCGGCCATCTGCGCTCGGCCATCATCGGCGAGAGCATCAAGCGCATTTACCGCTACTTCGGCAACACGGTCATCGGCGACATTCACCTGGGCGACTGGGGCCTGCAAATGGGCCTGATCATCGCCGAGCTGCGGGAGCGCCAGCCCGACCTGCCCTATTTCGACGATGATTTCACCGGTGAATATCCCGTGGAGGCGCCCTTCACCATCTCGGAGCTGGAGGAGATCTACCCCACCGCCAGCGCCAAGTCCAAGACCGACGAGGTCTTTGCGAAAAAGGCCCACGAGGCGACCTGTTTCCTGCAGAACCACAAGCGGGGCTACTACGCCCTCTGGCAGCACATCATGGCCGTCTCCGTGGCCGATCTGAAGCGCAACTACGAAAACCTCAACGTCAGCTTTGACGTCTGGAAGGGCGAGAGCGACGCGGAGGCCTATATCCCGCCCATGCTGGAGAAGCTGGAGGCCCGGGGCATTTTGCAGGAGAGCGAGGGCGCCAGGGTCATTCCCGTGGCCGAGGAGGGCGACAAGAAGGAGATCCCGCCCTGCATCCTGGTCAAATCCGACGGCGCCACCCTCTACGCCACCACCGATCTTGCCACCATCGTCCAGCGCATGGAGGACTATCACCCCGACAAGATTCTCTATCTGACGGACAAGCGCCAGAGTCTGCACTTTGAGCAGGTCTTCCGGGCGGCGAAAAAGAGCGGCATCGTCCCCGAAAGCACCCAACTGCAGCACATCGGCTTCGGCACCATGAACGGCAAGGACGGCAAGCCCTTCAAGACCCGCAGCGGCGGCGTCATGCGTTTGGAGACGCTGATCGCCGACATCACCGACTATGTGGAGAAGAAGATCCTGGAAAACCAGACCCTTTCTCCCGAGGAGGCCCGTCAGACCGCCAGGATCATCGCCGTGGCCGCCCTGAAATACGGCGACCTGTCCAACCTGGCCGCCAAGGACTATATCTTCGACCTGGAGCGCTTCTCCGCCTTCGAGGGCAACACCGGCCCCTACCTGCTCTATACCATCGTGCGCATCAAGTCGATCCTGAGCCGCTACGACGGGGACCCGGCGGAGCTTTCCATCGCCGCAGCGGACAGCACCGAGGCCAAGGCCCTGCAACTGGAGCTTGCCCAGATGCCGGACCAGCTTGCCATGGCCTACCGGGACAGCGCGCCCAACACCGTCTGTGCCTACGCCTATGAGCTGGCAGGCGCGGTGAACAAGTTCTACCACGAGACCCGCATCCTCACCGAGCCGGATCCGGTGCGCCGCCAGGGCTATGTGGCCCTCATCACCTTTGCCAAGCGCGCTTTGGAGGAATGTATCGATCTGCTGGGCTTTTCCGCGCCGGAGCGGATGTAGGAGACGACCTGAAACCGCCATGTCCTGTGGCAGGGAACGCGGCAGGAAAGGCGTCAAAAGACCACTCTGACGGAACACCGCCGTTAAATTGCACAAAAAATACTTTTGCTGTGCATTATTTTATCTGAGAATCTTTTTATATTTTTAATAAAACCCAACTTTTTCTAATGAAAAAGTTGGGTTTTTACATGATACAAAAATCGTCTCCGTGAAAACAGAGAAAAGTACCTTACCAACCTTGCGTATTGACGGAAAAATTGATAGAATAATTAAGACCAAAATGGGCTCAGAGCCCGTAGATTTGGAAATTTAAGGAGGACAAACAATGAAACACGCATTCAAGAAAATCATGGCGTTCCTGCTTGTGATCGCTATGGTTATCAGCGTTCTTCCCTCCGTCCTTGCGGCAGGCTATGTCGAGCCGTTCAAGGATGTCAAGGAGGACGATTGGTTTGCGCCCTACGTCACCTACGCCTACAACCATGACCCGCAGCTCATGGACGGCGTAACACCGATTCTCTTTGACCCCAACGGCACCTGTACCCGCGCTATGGCTGCCGTGATCCTGTACCGCCTGGCTGACCCGGTGGTCCCGCCCGTCAACGCCTCCAAGTTCGTTGATCTGAAGGACGACTGGTATAAGAACGCTGTCGTCTGGGCCCAGGAGAATGAAGTCGTCAACGGCGTTGACGCTACCCATTTCGATCCTGACGGCCTTGTGACCCGTGAGCAGCTGGTCACCATGATCTGGCGCTTCTACGGCGAGCTGGAAATCGACAAGGATTATCTGAAGGATTTCCCCGATGCCAAGAAGGTCTCTCCCTATGCTGAGGCAGCCTTTAACTGGGCCATTTCCAAGAGCATCGTCGGCGGCACCCTGGATAACGGCAAGCTGACGCTGAATCCCCAGGGCCATGCCACCCGTGCCGAGCTGGCCAAGGTCATCTCCGTTGCCGAGCAGGTCATGTTCCCCTGCACCGAGCACAAGTGGAATGAAGGCGAAGTCGTTTCCAAGCCCACCTGCGAGGATGAGGGCGAAATGCTCTATACCTGCACCCAGTGCGGCGAGACCAAGACGGAAGCCATTCCCGCTCTCGGCCATAAGTATGTTGACGGCATCTGCTCCGTCTGCGGCGACAAGCTGGCGGACAAGGGCGAGGTCGTGATCTACTACACCAACGACGTTCACACCTACATCGACGGCAGCCTGTCCTATGACAACATTGCCGATCTGAAGACCCAGACCGCGAAGGTCGCCGACGGCGTCCTCCTGGTCGATGCCGGCGACCATGTCCAGGGTACCGCTTACGGCTCCATGGATAAGGGCAAGTCCATCATCGAGCTCATGAGCGCCGCGGACTATGACCTGGCCACTCTGGGCAACCACGAGTTTGACTACGGCATGGAGCGCGCTCTGGAGATCACCCAGCAGGCCGACTTCCCCTATGTCTCCTGCAACTTCTACCATGAGTCCAACGGCGTGAAGGGCAGCAACGTCCTTGACTCCTACAAGATTTTCGAGGTTGGCGGCAAGAAGATCGCCATCATCGGCATCACCACCCCCGAATCCTTCACCAAGTCCACTCCGGCTTACTTCCAGGATGAGGCCGGCAACTACATCTACGGCATCGCCGGCGGCGTGACCGGTGCGGATCTGTACAATGCTGTGCAGGCTGCCATCAACGCTGCCAAGGCTGAGAAGCCCGACTACATTATCGCTCTGGGCCACCTGGGCGACGATTCCTCCTCTGAGCCCTGGACCTCCGAGAAGCTCATCGCCAACACCACCGGACTGGACGCCTTCATTGACGGCCACTCCCACAGCACCGTGGCAATGAAGTCCGTCAGGGACAAGGCCGGCAACACCGTCGTCCTGACCCAGACCGGCTCCTACTTCAACGCCATCGGCAAGATGACCATCACCGACGACGGCATCAAGACCGAGCTGATCACCAGCTTCAACGGCTCCAACGCCGCTGTCGCCAGCATCAAGAACAGCTGGATCAACACCGTTGATGACATGCTGGGCGAAGTCATCGGCCACACCTCCCTGACGTTCAATAACTACGACGCTGACGGCAACCGTCTGGTCCGCAAGCAGGAGACCAACACCGGCGACTTCGCTGCCGATGCTCTGTACTACCTGTTTGACAACATGGGCCTGGATGTCGACGTAGCCATCATGAACGGCGGCGGCGTCCGCAATAAGGCCGTCACCGGCGACATCTCCTACAAGACCTGCAAGGATATCCACACCTTCGGCAACGTGGCCTGCCTGCAGACCATCACCGGCCAGCAGCTCCTGGACGCTCTGGAATGGGGCGCCCGTGACGTGGGCAGCGCTGAGTGCGGCGGCTTCCTCCAGGTTTCCGGTATCACCTATGATATCTACACCAACGTCGCAAGCACCGTCCAGAAGGACAGCAAGGGCGTTTGGACCGGCGGTCCCACCGGCGACTACCGCGTGCAGAACGTCAAGGTCTACAACAAGGAGACCGGCAAGTACGAAGCTCTGGATCTGAAGGGCGAATACAACCTGGCCGGCTACAACTACACCCTCCGTGACCTGGGCGACGGCTTCGCCATGTTCAAGGGCGCCGTCAACGTCCTGGACTACGTCATGGAAGACTACATGGTCCTGGCCAACTACATCGCGTCCTTCCCCGTTGTCAGCGGCAAGCATGAGATCACTGCCACCAACAGCGTCCTGAGCTATCTGGGCGTGGACTACGGCACCGTCAACGGCAGCGGCCGTATCAACGTCACCAGCGGCACCCCGTCCGACATCACCGGCAGCAACACCTATGTTCTGACCGACACGCTGAAGGCCGGCGATGAGGCCATCATCGTCTGCACTGCGAAGAATATCGCTCTGGGCGGCGAGTACGGCGGCAGC
>CALZCW010000041.1 GCA_945635805.1 uncultured Clostridia bacterium | reverse complement strand
CAGCGGCGGGAATTCACCGTTTGCGTCATGCCGATCACGCCCCTTAAAAAATCTTGCACATATTATAATAGATTGTTACCTGCTTGTCAACCATCAAAAAACATGGATTGGATAAATGAATATTTTGTGTCCACGGTTGCTTTTTTGCACAAAATAAGCTATAATCGGTAACATGGGAAAAAGTGGATTTCCTGTCGTTATGAGGTAAGTTTCCATGCCGAAAAAGTTTTTTCGCGTCATGTACGCGCTGAACTATATCACGCAGGCGGCCTTCTGCCTGATCTGCCCCGCCGGACTGCTGATCCTCGGCGGCTGGTTCCTGACGAACCGCTGCGGCGTGGGCAAGTGGGCCATGATCGTTGCCATTGTGCTGGGCGTCCTGATCGGGCTTTACAGTATGTTCAGCTTTATATTAAAGACGATGGATCATATCGACCCGACCCAGGGAAAAGGAGGCGGCGAGGGTGACGGAACCGAATAAGACCGCGCAGACCTTCCGCGACGTGTTCCCGGTAATGCTGGGAGAGCTGCTGCTGACAGGCATCATGCTGGCCGTTTACGCCCTGATCGGGAGGTTTTCTCTCAAGGTGCTTTGGAGCGCGGCCCTCGGCGCGGGAGCGGTGCTGCTCAATTTTACCGTGATGATCCTGGCGCTGCTTCAGGCGGAAAAGCGCGGCAGCCCGGAAAAGGGTCAGCTCTATGTCCGGGCGACCTACGCGCTGCGGCTGCTCCTTTTGGCGGCCGTTCTGATCCTCGCACTGAGATCCAAAGTGTTTGACCCGCTGGCAACGGCGCTGCCCCTGTGCTTCCAGCCCATTGCCGTGTGGCTGTTTGAACTGTTTCGCAAGATGAAGAAAGGAGAGAATACACAATGATTGAAGTGACCGGCCCGAAAATTCTGTTTACGTTCTCCTTTTTCGGGCTGTTCGACGTGACGATCACGGAAACGGTACTCTCCTCTTTCCTCGTCATGCTGACCCTGGTGATCCTGAGCATATGCCTCGGCAGGAACCTGAAAAAGCGCCCGGGCAGGAGACAGGTCCTGGTGGAAAAGGTCGTCCAGATGCTCTATAACATGGTGCGCGACACCATGGGCGAGCACAATCTCCGGTTCGCGCCCTACATCGGCGCGCTGTTCTGCTCGTCCCTCCTCGGCACGCTCATCAGTATGCTGGGCTTCTTCCGCAGCGCGACGGCGGACATCAGCACGACCATCACCTGGGCGCTGGTGACCTCGGTGCTCGTGTGGTTCTATAACATCAAAAACAACGGCTTTTTCGGCTGGCTCAAGGGCTTTACCGAACCCATCGTCGTCATGACGCCCATGAACATCGTCAGTGAGATCGCCCAGCCGGTCTCCATGGCCTTCCGTCATTTCGGCAATGTGGCCGGCGGCAGCGTTCTGACCATGCTGATCTATAACGCCCTCGCCGCCGTAAGCGCTCTCATCCTCGGCTGGATCCCCAACGCATTCATCAGCTCGATCCCCATCTTGCAGGTGGGCATTCCCGCCGTTTTATCCCTCTATTTCGACCTCTTCTCCGGCTTTATCCAGGCGCTGGTGTTCTCCATGCTCACCATGGTCTATGTGGGTGCCGCCTGTCCGCCTCCCGCGGAGAAGAACGCAAAGTAAACGGGACAAGCCCACGCTCTGTCATTGCGGGGAGCGCGATGTGGAAATCTTTTATCTGACTAAGGACTAAGAACTAAGGGTGAATGACTGAGGTGTTCGCTTGCGCGAACGATTTAAAATCCGTGCGAAGCACACGATCGTTATTCACCATTCACTCTTAGCCCTTAGCCAAATCGAAATGTGTCCGGAGAGGCAAACAAAGTCATATTGTAGTCCATTTGCAAAAGCAATCAAATATAGGAGGTTTCTGTTATGGAAATTGGAAATGCAATCATTGAAGCGGCAAAGGTTATCGGCGCCGGCCTGTGTATGGGCATCGGTGCTATCGGCCCGGCTATCGGCGAAGGCAACGCCGTCGGCAAGGCCCTTGAGGGTATGGCCCGTCAGCCCGAGGTCTCCGGCAACCTGCGTACCAACATGATCCTCGGCTGCGCGATCACCGAGACGACCGGTATCTACTCCCTGGTCATTGCGCTGCTCATTCTCTTTATGTAATTGTAACACTATAGAAAGGGGAGATGAGGTTTGCTCAATTCTGCTGCAACTGAGCCCTTTATCAGCCTCAATATCTGGACATCCATTTTCACGCTGTGCAATCTTCTGATCGTCTTCCTCATCATGAAGAAGTTCCTGTTCAAGCCCGTGAAGAAAATGATCGACGACCGCCAGAAGGAGATCGACGACCAGTACGCTGACGCGGAACAGTCCAAGGCCGACGCTGCCGAACTGAAAGCACGGTATGAGGCCCGCCTGAGTGAGGCCAACGCGGAAAAGGAAGCCATTTTGAAGGACGCCTACCGCAAGGCCCAGCTCCGTGACGAGGAAATGCTCCGTCAGGCCCAGGAACAGGCTGCGGCGACCCTCCGTCGCGCCGACGAACAGATCGCCCTGGAGAAAAAGCGCGCCATGAATGACATCAAGGACGAGGTCTCCGTGATGGCGGTGGATATTGCCTCGGCAGTTCTGGCCCGCGACATCAAGAAAAGTGAGCACGCGGAGCTGATCGATTCCTTCATTGAGAATCTGGGGGAGAGCCATGATTGATACAGCCGGTTACGGAAAGGCCCTCTTTGAGCTTTCCGCAGAAAACGGCACGGACGAGGCTGTCCGCGAGGAATTGGAGCTGGTCCGTGAGGCGCTGCGTCGGCAGCCGGAATATGTGACCCTGCTGGATACGCCTGCGGTGGCGGTGGAGGAAAAGCTGGGACTGCTGCGCCAGACCTTTCAGGGCGCGGATCCCATGCTGCTGAATTTCCTCTGCCTGCTGTGCGAAAAGCGCGAGATGCACAGCTTTTCCGCCTGTGCCGACGCCTATGACACCTGCTATGACGAGGCTCACCAGCTTCTGCGGGCGACGGCCATTACGGCGGTGCCCATGCTGCCTCGTCAGTGCGACGCCCTCAGGGAAAAGCTGGAGCATATCACCGGCAAGACCGTGATTCTGACTAACCGCACCGATGAAAGCCTGCTGGGCGGCATCACCCTGCGTTATGGCGGCGTGCAGTTGGACGACAGCATCCGTTCCAGACTGGACAAGCTGCGCCGCAGTTTGTCCGATATGATAGTGTAAGGTTGGTGAAACCGTGAATCTGAAAATAGACGATATCAGTAAGATCATCAAGGATCAAATCAAAAACTACGCCACCAAGACACAGCAGGATGAAATCGGCTATGTCATTCAGGTGGGCGACGGCATTGCCAAGGTCCATGGTCTGGACAAGTGCAAGGCCAACGAGCTGCTGCGCTTTGAAAATGACTCCTACGGCATGGCGCTGAACCTGGAGGAAAGCTGCGTCAGCGTGGTCATGCTGGGTACCGATGTGGGCATCAGCGAGGGCAGTCTGGTCAAGCGCACCGGGCAGGTCGTTTCCGTCCCCGTGGGCGAGGCACTCATCGGCCGCGTCGTGGACGCTCTGGGTCAGCCCATCGACGGCAAGGGCCCCATCGCTGCCAAGGAAATGCGCCCCATCGAGCGCAACGCCCCCGGCATCATCGAACGAAAATCCGTCTCCGTGCCGCTGCAGACGGGCATCAAGGCCATCGACTCCATGATCCCCATCGGCCGCGGTCAGCGTGAGCTGATCATCGGCGACCGCCAGACGGGCAAGACCGTCATCGCCATGGACACCATCATCAACCAGCGGGGCAAGGGCGTCACCTGCATCTATGTCGCCATCGGTCAGAAGCGCTCCACCGTTGCCCAGCTGGTGGACAACCTGACCAAAAACGGCGCCATGGATTACACCATTGTCGTCTCCGCAACTGCTTCGGAGCTGGCACCGCTGCAGTATATCGCGCCCTACTCCGGCTGCACCATGGGCGAGTATTTCATGGACCAGGGCAAGGATGTCCTCATTGTCTATGACGACCTTTCCAAGCACGCGGTGGCCTACCGCGCCCTGTCCCTGCTGATCCGCCGTCCGCCCGGACGTGAGGCCTATCCCGGCGACGTGTTCTATCTCCATTCCCGCCTGCTGGAGCGTGCCGCCCGCGTCGCGCCGGAATACGGCGGCGGCTCCATGACGGCGCTGCCCATTATTGAGACCCAGGCCGGTGACGTCTCGGCCTATATCCCCACCAACGTCATTTCCATCACCGACGGCCAGATCTATCTGGAATCCGAGCTGTTCCACGCGGGCGTCATGCCGGCCATCAACCCGGGCATCTCCGTGTCCCGTGTCGGCGGCAGCGCCCAGATCAAGGCCATGAAGAAGGTCGCCGGCTCCCTGAAGCTCATGTACTCCCAGTACCGCGAACTGCAGTCCTTCTCCCAGTTCGGCTCCGATCTGGACGCCGACACCAAGGCCCGTCTGGCTCAGGGCGAGCGTATCGTGGAGATTTTGAAGCAGGATCGCAACAGCCCCATCGACGTGGAACTGCAGGTGTGCATCATCTACGCGGTGACGAAGAACCTTCTGACCGACGTCCCCGTGGCGCGCATCCGTGATTACGAGGCGGCGCTGTTTGAGTATCTTAAGGTCCAGCGCCCTGCGATTCTGGAGAGCATCCGCGACACCAAGGAGCTGACCAAGACAACGGAAGAAGAACTGCGCCAGGCCATCCAGGTCTGCAAGGAGCAGTTTGTCCCGAAGGAGTAAGCCATGTCCGGAGCGTCCATGAAACAGATCAAGACGCGGATCAAAAGCGTCGAGAGCACCCGGCAGATCACCAAGGCCATGGAACTGGTGGCCTCCAGCAAGCTGCGCAGAGCCAAACAGCGGGTGGAGAATGCCCGGCCCTACCATGAGGTGCTGGCGGAGGCCATTTCCTCCCTGCAGGCAGGTGCGGCGGAGAGCCCCACGGTCTTTGCTCAGGCGCGTGAGGTCAAGCGCACCTGCTATGTGGTCATTGCCGGTGACCGCGGTCTGGCCGGCGGCTATAACGCCAACCTGTTCCGCATGGTCAAGGGCCTGACGGAGGGCGAGGAATACTGCGTGCTTCCTGTCGGTAAAAAAGCCTTGGAGCATTATCAGCGGCAGGGGGCGGATCTGGTCAGCACCTATTTCGGCATCACCGGTTCTGTCGGCATCGGCGACTGTATGCAGATGGCAAAGCTCCTGTGCGAGGGCTTTGCCTCTGGGAAATTTGACCGGGTCGTGGTGGCCTACACCAAGTTCCAGTCCATGCTTTCCCAGGTGCCCGTCACGGAGGACCTGCTTCCCATCACCCTCCGAGAGGGCGGCGAGAAGCACTACACCGGGGCCCTGGTGGAGGGAGAGGCGGAGGAGCTGATCGCAAGGATCGTTCCCCAATATGTCTCCGGCATCCTCTACAGCACCCTGTGCGAGGCGGCTGCTTCAGAGCACGGCGCACGGCGCACCGCCATGAATTCTGCCAATAAGAACGCAACTGAGATCATCGACACCCTGGTGCTGCACTATAACCGTGCGCGTCAGGCGGTCATTACCCAGGAAATCACCGAAATCGTCTCCGGCGCGGAGGCGTTGTAAAGGAGAAATCCGTATGCAGGAAAAGAATATCGGCCATGTTGTGCAGGTCATCGGCCCGGTTTTGGACATCCGCTTCCAAAACGGACATCTGCCGAATCTGCTCAACGCCATTGAAATCGAACGTGAGAATGACAAGCTGGTCTGCGAAGTGGCCCAACAGCTGGGCGACGACGTGGTGCGCTGCATCGCCATGAGCTCCACCGACGGCATGGTCCGCGGCATGGAGGCATTGGACACGGGCACCGGCATCAAGGTGCCCGTCGGCAAGGAGACCCTGGGACGGGTGTTCAACCTCCTGGGCAAGGCCATCGACAACAAGCCCCAGCCCGTCACCTGCGAAAAGTGGAGCATCCACCGCGACCCGCCGGCCTATGACGAGCAGGAGAGCACCACGGAAATGCTCGAAACGGGCATCAAGGTCGTGGATCTGATCGCCCCCTACGCCAAGGGCGGCAAGATCGGCCTCTTCGGCGGCGCAGGCGTGGGCAAGACCGTGCTGATCATGGAGCTCATCAACAACGTGGCCAAGCAACACGGCGGCCTGTCGGTCTTCACCGGCGTCGGCGAGCGCACCCGTGAAGGCAACGACCTGTACAACGAAATGAAGGAGTCCGGCGTTCTGAGCAAGACCGCTCTGGTCTACGGCCAGATGAACGAACCCCCCGGGGCCAGAATGCGCGTGGGCCTGTCCGGCCTGACCATGGCAGAATACTTCCGGGATGTGAAGCACCAG
>CALZCW010000040.1 GCA_945635805.1 uncultured Clostridia bacterium | reverse complement strand
AGAAGCTGGTGCAGAACTCCCTGGAAAACGGCTATCTGGTCGGCTCCCGTGGCTCCGTCGGATCGTCTCTGGTGGCCTTCATGTCCGGCATCACTGAGGTCAACTCCCTGCCGGCGCACTACCGCTGCCCCAAGTGCAAATACTGTTCCTTTGAGGTCCCGGAGAATATCAACTGCGGCGCGGACCTGCCGGATGCGGTGTGTCCCCGGTGCGGTACGCCCCTGGACAAGGACGGCTTCAACATTCCGTTTGAAACCTTCCTGGGCTTCAACGGCGGCAAGGTGCCGGATATTGACCTGAACTTCTCCGGCGAATACCAGTCCCGCGCCCACCAGTTCTGCATCGAGATGTTCGGCGCCAGCCATGTGTTCCGCGCCGGGACCATCGGCACCGTGGCGGAAAAGACCGCTTTCGGCTATGTGAAAAAATACCTGGCCGAGCGGAATATGACTGTCTCCCGCGCCGAGGAAAACCGTCTGGCGGCAGGCTGCGTGGATGTGCGCCGCACCACGGGCCAGCATCCCGGCGGTCTGGTGGTCATCCCCCAGGAGAACGAGATCTGGGATTTCTGCCCGGTCCAGCATCCGGCGGACGACGTGCATACGGACATCATCACCACCCATTTTGAATATCACTCCATGGAGGAAAACCTCCTGAAGCTGGATATGCTGGGCCATGATGACCCGACCATGATCCGCATGATGGAGGATATTACACATATTGACGCCCAGAAGATTCCTCTGGATGACAAGGACACCATGTCCATTTTCACCTCCAGCAAGATCCTGGGCTATGAGAATGATCCGATTTTGGGCCCCACGGGCGCGGTCGCGATTCCGGAGTTCGGCACGAGTTTCGTTCGCGGAATGCTCGTTGATACCAAGCCGGATCAATTTGACACACTCATCCGACTATCCGGCTTTTCCCACGGCACGGACGTGTGGCTGGGCAATGCCAAGGACCTGATCCTCAGCGGTACTGCCACCGTCGGACAGGCTATCGGCTGCCGCGATGATATTATGCTCTATCTCATCAAATGCGGCATGCCGGAAAAACGGGCCTTCAAGATCATGGAAGACGTCCGTAAGGGCAGGGGATTGCCGGAGGGCGCCGAGGAGGAGATGCTGGCAGCCGGAGTGCCGGAATGGTACATCGGCTCCTGCAAAAAGATCCAGTATCTCTTCCCCAAGGCCCATGCGGCGGCCTATGTCATGATGGCCTTCCGCATCGCCTGGTTTAAGGTTCATGAGCCGCTGGCATTCTACAGCGCCTATTTCTACCGCCGCAGCCAGAAGGACGGCTTCGACGCGGTGATGATGACCCACGGCATGGAGACTGTTAAGGAGAACATCAAAAAGATCACCTCAAATCCCGACCGCACCGCCAAGGATGACGACCTGCTGACCACCCTGGAGGTCTGCTACGAATTCTATCTGCGGGGCTTTGAGTTCGCGGATATGAGCCTGTATGACTCCGATGCCATCAAATTTGTCATTAAGGACGGCAAGCTTCTGCCGCCGTTTGTCGCGGTTTCGGGACTGGGCGAGAGTGCGGCGTGGGATATCTGCAACGGGCGCAAGGGCAAGCAATTTGTCTCCATCGAGGAATTTGCCGCTGCCTGCCCCAAGGTTTCCAAGACCCACATTGAAAAGCTCAAGGCGGCGGGCGCTTTCGGTGACCTGCCGGATACCAGCCAGATCACCCTGTTTTGACCTGCAATCAGAGCGAAATAGACAAAAAAACCCAACGGATTTCGTGCAAAAAATAAAAGTGCGGCAAATAACTTGCAGCTTTTCAAAAGGTATGTTATACTATAAGGTACCAAATCGAACAAGGAGTGTCTTATCATGCAACAGCTTGAAAAACAATTCCATATCCATTGCGTCGAGGGCGACGTGGGCCGCTACTGCATTCTGCCCGGCGATCCGGGCCGCTGCGAGTCCATTGCCCAGCTCTTTGACAATCCCGTGCATGTGGCGCAAAACCGTGAGTATAATATCTACACCGGCACCCTGCTGGGCGAAAAGGTCAGTGTCTGCTCCACCGGTATCGGCGGCCCTTCCGCGTCCATCGCCATGGAAGAACTGCACAACATCGGCGCGGATACCTTTATTCGTGTCGGCACCTGCGGCGGCATCAAGCTGGATGTGCAATCCGGCGATATCGTCGTTGCCACCGGCGCTATCCGCTTTGAGCATACCTCTATGGAATACGCGCCCATCGAATACCCCGCCGTTGCCAATCTGGATGTGACCATCGCCCTGCGTCAGGCAGCTGTCGCCATGGGCAAACGCACTCATGTGGGCGTTGTGCAGTGCAAGGACGCTTTCTATGGCCAGCACAGCCCGGCTAAAATGCCCGTTTCCTATGAGCTGCTCCAGAAATGGGAAGCCTGGAAGCGCCTGGGCGTTCTGGCCTCTGAAATGGAATCCGCCGCCCTCTTTGTCGTGGCCGACGCGCTGGGCTGCCGCTGCGGTTCCTGCTTCCATGTCATCTGGAATCAGGAGCGCGAAGCTGCCGGACTGGATCAGAATATGAGCGAGGACACCTCCGCTGCCGTTCGCGTGGGCGTTGAGGCCCTAAAGCTGCTCATTGCTGAGGATAAGAAACAGTAAGCGAAATTAAAAAATGCGCTTACTATATTCGCCATGATTTGCGGTTGCCGCGCAGCGGTGAGCAAATCGGCGATTTGGGTTATAGTAAACAACAAAAATTTTTTGTTGTTTACTATAATTCGGAACTTTCCAAGCACCGCCTCGTCAAAGAGGCAGAAAGGATGTGAGCAATATGGGTAAATATTGGTGGACGGTTTGGATTAAGGTCGCGGTGCTGGCGGCTGTGCTGCTGGGGGCGTACCTGTATGTGAAGGACTATGTCACCGACCTGTTTGAGCCCTATTTGCTCGAAGAACCGGCGGTCACGGAGCCGACGGATGTAAACGCTGAGCCGACGGACGAGACCGAGGAAGCGAACATCGTCGAGGAGCTGGTGGGCAAGGTGGAAGATGCCTTTGATGTCCGCATCAACTATGAGGATATGATCTTCGACTATGCCAACGGCTATGCAAAGCAGATGATGGAGGATTCTCGGGCAGAACGCAACGTCATTGAGGCGCCACTGTCCTGAACAAACAGACCAGGGAAAGGGTGCTGCCGTTTGGCAGTACCCTTTTTTGCTCTTCGGCGGGAGCGGCGGCTGGCTGCACCGATTGGGTAGCACAGCGAAGACGGCACAGCCAGCGTAAATTTATATAATTTATATCACGATATACCTTGACAGG
The DNA here is from genome assembly GCA_945635805.1 of uncultured Clostridia bacterium. GTDB lineage: Bacteria > Bacillota > Clostridia > Oscillospirales > Oscillospiraceae > JAZOXB01. Next base: position 3,072 of record CALZCW010000040.1, on the reverse strand, counting down.
CGAGGTATATCGTGATATTATAGTGGCAGATAAGATCATGCGATTGGAGGTGGGACGATGTCCATCACTGCGGATCTGCTGCGGGGGCATACCGAGACCATCATTCTGGCGCAACTCATGCACCGCGACAGCTACGGCTATGAGATCAACAAAGTTGTCCGGCAGATCTCCGACAACCGGTATGAATTGAAGGAAGCCACCCTCTACACGGCCTTTCGCCGCCTGGAGGAGGCCGGACACATTGAATCCTACTGGGGAGGGGAGGCCACCGGTGCGCGCCGGCGCTATTACCGCATCACGCCCAGTGGACGCGCCGCCTACCGTGAGCAGCTTGCTCTGTGGGAGGAGACCAAGGCCATTCTTGAAAAACTGATCGAAACGGAGGTATGAACATGCGTAAAAAACTGATTGCATATGTCAATGACCTGTTTGCTCAGGCACCGAAAAATCCGCAGGCACGGGACCTGCACGATGAGATCCTGCTCAACACCCTGGACCGCTTTGACGAGGAGGTGGCGGCAGGGCAGCCGGAGCAGGCGGCCTTTGACGCAGCGGTCGCAGGCATCGGAGATATTGACGAGCTTCTGGAGCCGCTGGGCGCCAATAAGTCCGACGTGATCTTCCGCCGTGTTATCGCCATTGCCCTGTATGTCTGCTGCGTCATTCCCGTTATCCTCACGGAAGCCTTTGGCGGCGTGGCGGAGACGGTCGGCATCTGCCTGATGTTTGTGCTGGCGGCGCTGGCGACCTATTTGCTCCTCAGCGCCAATGTGACGGCCAAGACCAAAAAGAGAAAGCGTCTGCGCGCTCTGGGCATTGCCCTCTATGTTGTCTGCGTCACGCCCACCATCCTTTTTGATGGCCTTTTGGGCGGCAAGGCAGGAGAGGCCGTCGGCGTCAGCCTGATGTTCCTGATCGCGGCGGCTGCCACGGCGTTGGTGGTCTACTCTGCTAACCGCACCGGGAAAAAGGCTTCGGCCCGGACTGCCGCCGTGCAGAAAGAAACGGAAGAAAAAACTACCTCCAAGCTCAGCAGCATCCTGACTCCCATCTACTGGATCTGCGTGGTAGGCATCTTCTGCGCCCTCGGCGTTTTTTGGGGCTGGCCTTTTGCCTGGCTGGTCTTCCCCATGGCCGGCGCGGTGGCCGATATGATCCGAGGCGCGGTTCTGATGTTCCAAAAGCAACCCGGCGGCGCAAAAAAGCTGACTGTCGGCATTTCCTGGGCTGTTATTACCGCCCTCTATCTGATACTTACTGTTCGCACCGGCGCATGGTACGCGACCTGGCTGCTGTTCCCCATGGGAGCAGCACTTGGCGGTGTGATCAACGGTATTTTTGAACTATAAAAAGGAGAATTACGATGAAACCTGTTGTTAAAATCATACTTTGTTCTCTCGTTGTCCTGCTGCTGGCAGGCGCTCTGGTCTGGGCTATCGGCCTGGATGGCGCTCCAGTGATCAGCCTCGGGGACGGCAACGACAAAAACTATACGGTCAGTGATTTAAGCGGCGAGCTGCGGCTGACGGAAGAGATTCGCGGAGTGGATATCGACTGGTCGGCCGGCAGCATTGACATCAGGACCTATGAGGGCAGCGAGATTATCGTCCGCGAGACCGCACAGAACGACGAGAACGACCGTTTGCGCTATTATGTGGAAAACGGAACGCTGCACATCCGCGAGCGCAAGAGCGGTCTCATCAATATCGGCTTGAACAAAGAAAAGGATCTGGAGATTCTTCTGCCGGAGGGGCAGTATGAATGGATTGAGCTGGATGTGGCCAGCGCCGAAATGTCCCTGCGAAGCATCCGGGCTGCCCGGCTCGACGTCGATTGTGCTTCCGGCGACCTGGAGGTCTATGAGTGTGATTTCAACTCCCTGGAATTTGACAGTGCCAGCGGCAGCTTCAGCATGGATGCGTCCCGTGCCGGAAAATTTGAAATGGACACCGCCTCGGGCAGCGCTGAGCTGAACGGACAGGTGGAGAGTATCAGCTTTGACAGCGCCAGCGGCGACCTCACGGTGGTGTCCTCCGTGACGCCTGTCAAGATCGACATGGACAGTGCCAGCGGCCGTGCGGATATCACCATTCCTGCCGATTCCCAGTTCACCGCCGAGCTGGACAGCGCCTCCGGCGGCCTGAATGTGGAGGGCTTCTCCGGCAACAGCAGGAAGGACAGCTATATCTGCGGCAGCGGCAGCGCCGACTATGAATTCAGCACTGCCAGCGGTGACGTGACCATCCGCGCTTTGGGCGGCTGATCTCATGGATCGAAACAAACAGATCGCCGCTATGGCTGAGAGCGAGGAGGAACGCCTGCTGCTGACCCGCCTGTGTGAACGCTTGGAACGGGCGCAGCAGCGGGGCATTCCCGCCTCGACCTCTTTCCTGTCTCCAAGGGAGCAGGCTTTGGCGCATAAGCTGCTGCCGGAGAGCAGATTCTATGGAGGGATCGAGGGTGCCGAACGTGCCGTGGCTTTCTGGCTTCCCGACTACCTGACGGCGGAGGATTACTTTTCCGACGGGCCCATTGCCTGCCTTCGGGCAAGCTTTTACGAGGAAGATTCCCTGACCCACCGGGATCTGCTGGGCGCTTTGATGGGAGCCGGCATCCGGCGGGATGTGGTGGGGGACATCTGCCTTCACGGAAGGACCTGCGACATTTTTGTCCTGTCCGAGATGGCTCGGTATCTGACGGACAATCTGACCCAGGCGGGAAGACACCATCTGTATCTGGAGCGGATCCCGCTGTCCGAGGCGGTAAAATCGGCTCAGAAGCTGAGACAGCAGCGGGTGACCGTCGCCTCCCTGCGCCTGGACGCGGTGCTTTCGGCGGCCTTTCATCTCAGCCGCGGCAGCACCTCCGAGGCGATCTCCGCAGGCCGCGCCTGCATCAACAGCCTGACCTGCCTCAAGCCTGACCGCTGCCTTTCAGAGGGGGACGAACTTTCTCTGCGGGGCAGCGGAAAGCTGCGTATTTTGACCGTCCACGGCGAGACGCGGAAAAACCGCCTCGCCCTGACCGTGGGGATCTACGAATAACGTAGAAAAAGGTTGACAAAGCGGGGCG
>CALZCW010000039.1 GCA_945635805.1 uncultured Clostridia bacterium | reverse complement strand
CGGCCTACCGCTGTGCCGCTATTGCTCCCAGCATCCATGAAGTTCCCTCCTTTGTCATCAATTATGGCCTATAGCCCTATCCTTAATATTATTCCAACACAACCGGTTTGTCAAGCCAGGATTTTCCTCCGCCGCTGGGGAAAGATTTCTTTCCGCTTCGGTAGGATTCCCCATATTTTTTCACGGAATCGGCGTACAATACTACCAAAGTCTGAATTTTATCAACCTCAAAGGAAAATACAACAACTTTATCAATTTTTCTTCAAAGCAGTTGCTTTTTTTGTGCAAAGTGGTATAATCTAACTGTATCAAAATATTCCTTCGAATTGAACAAAGGAGGCAGAGATGGACACAATCCTGCAAAATGCGCTCAAGCGCTTCTCTGACGGCGACGAATTCCGCGCCTACACCTTTATGGGCTGCCACCCGGCAGAACAGGACGGTGTAAAGGGCTATATATTCCGCGTCTGGGCCCCCAATGCCCGTGAAATCACCGTGACCGGCGACTGGAACTTTTGGAATGAGAACGATCTGCCCATGACCCGACTGAAAAACGGCGTCTGGGAGGCCTTTTCCCAATATGCCCGGGAGGGGCAGGCCTACAAATATTGTATCCGCCGGCCCAACGGCTCCAAAGTCTACAAGGCCGATCCCTATGGCTTCCGCTCACAGGCTCTGCCGGAGAATTCCAGCGTGATCTGCAACCTTGACGGCTATGTCTGGGGCGACGGCAACTTCCGCCGCCGCCAGGGCAAGAGAAAAATCCTCAACAGCCCCGTCAACATCTATGAAATGCACTTCGGCTCCTGGAAACGCAAGCCGGACGGAAGCTGCTACAATTATGAGGAGCTGGCTGACGAGCTGATCCCGTACCTCAGGGAGATGGGCTATACCCATGTGGAACTGATGCCCCTGTCCGAGTATCCCTATGACCCCTCCTGGGGCTATCAGGTGACGGGCTATTACGCTCCCACCGCCCGCTACGGTACGCCGCAGCAGTTCATGAAGTTCGTCGACCGCTGCCATCAGGCGGACATCGGCGTGCTGCTGGACTGGGTGCCCGCCCACTTCCCCAAGGATCAGCACGGCCTGTATGAGTTTGACGGCACCTGCTGCTATGAGCTGTCCGACCCGATGATGAACGAGCATCCCGACTGGACCACCCGCATTTTTGACTTCGGCAAGGGCGAGGTGCAGTCCTTCCTGATCTCCAACGCCGTCTACTGGCTGGAGCAGTATCATGTGGACGGCCTGCGGGTGGACGCGGTGGCGGCCATGCTCTATCTGGACTACGGCCGCCGGGAGTACCATCCCAACAAATACGGCGGCAAGGAGAATCTGGAGGCCATCGCTTTCCTGCGTAAGCTCAACCGTGCGGTCTTCTCCGCCCGCCGCAGCGCAATCATGGTGGCCGAGGAATCCACCGCCTTCCCCATGGTCACAAAGCCGGATTACGACGGCGGCCTGGGCTTCCTGTTCAAGTGGAACATGGGCTGGATGAACGATATGCTGCGGTATATGTCCATGGATCCCCTGTTCCGCAAGGGCAACCACAACAGCCTGACCTTCTCCATGACCTACGCCTATGCGGAGAACTTCATCTTGCCTCTGTCCCATGATGAGGTGGTCCACGGAAAAGGCTCCCTCATCAACAAAATGCCCGGCAGCTACGATGAGAAATTCATGAACCTGCGGGTCTTCTACGGCTTTATGATGGGACATCCCGGCAAGAAGCTCAGCTTCATGGGCAACGAATTTGCCCAGTTCATCGAGTGGAAATATGACCAGGGCCTGGACTGGATGCTCCTGGGATACGATCGCCACCGCCAGATGCGCGAGTATGTGCGGGACCTGAACCGTTTCTACCTGGACAACAGCAGTATGTGGAACAACGACACGGACTGGAAGGGCTTCCAGTGGATATCCGTCGACGACCGGGACAACAGTGTAGTCGCCTTCCGGCGCATCGACCGCCGGGGCAGAGAAGTCATCTGCGTCTGCAACTTCTGCCCGGTGAAGCGGGAGCACTACCGTCTGGGACTGCCGAGACCCGGCATCTATGAGCCTGTGTTCAACAGCGACGATGTGAAATACGGCGGCACGGGAACGCCTCTGGGCCCGGTTACCGCCGAAAAAGAACCCATGCACGGACTGCCCATGTCCGGCGAATTTACCCTTGCGCCGTTGTCGGCGACATACTATAAGAGAAAGGCGACCCCGCGAAAACCCAAAAAATGACAAGGAGAGATGAGCATGAACTTCCAGAAAAAGCATTGTGTTGCCATGCTTCTGGCCGGTGGCCAGGGCAGCCGTCTGATGGTGTTGACGGAAAACACCGCGAAACCTGCAGTTCCTTTTGGCGGTAAGTACCGCATCATTGATTTCCCTTTGTCCAATTGCGTCAACTCCGGTATTGATACGGTGGGCATCCTGACCCAGTATCAGCCGCTGGAGCTCAACGAGTACATCGGAAACGGTCAGCCCTGGCATCTGAACCGTTCCCACGGCGGTGTCCAGGTCCTTCCACCCTACGCCCGGAGCAAAAAATCCGAGTGGTACAAGGGCACGGCCAACGCCATCTACCAGAACATCCCCTTTATCGAGCGCTACGACCCGGATTACGTCCTGATCCTCTCCGGCGACCACATCTATAAAATGGATTACGCCGCCATGCTCCGCTACGCCGAGGAGCAGGACGCTGACTGCACCATCGCCGTGCGCACGGTGCCCATTGAGGAGGCCAGCCGCTTCGGTATCATGAACACCAATCCCGACGGCTCTATCTACGAGTTTGAGGAAAAACCGAAGCATCCCAAGAGCACCAACGCCTCCATGGGCATCTACATATTCAAATGGCAGATCCTGCGCCAGTTCCTCATTGCCGACGAGGAGGACCCCACATCCGAAAACGACTTCGGCAAAAACGTCATTCCGGCGTTGCTGGCGGCGGGACATAAGCTCTACGCCTACGAATTCCAGGGCTATTGGAAGGACGTGGGCACCATCGACTCCCTGTGGGAGGCCAATATGGAGCTGCTGGGTACGGACCCGGCCTTCAACCTGGACAGCGAAAAAGGCGGCAAGATCTATGCCAGAAACTACGCCCTGCCCTCCAGCTTTATCGCAAAGAGCGCCAAGACCGTCTGCTCCCTCATCGCTGAGGGCTGCGGCATCTACGGCTCCGTCAGCCACTCCATCATCTCCACCGGCTGCACCGTGGAGGAGGGGGCTATCGTGGAGGACAGCGTCATCATGCCTGACGTGTTCATCGAGTCCGGCGTCATCATTCGCCACGCCATCGTCGGCGAGGGCTGCCGTATCTGCCGTGGCGCGGTTATCGGCGGCAGCTTCGCCGAGCACGAGGATAAGAAGATCAGCGTTATCGGCAAGAACAAGACCATCGCCGCGAACCAGTCCGTCAAGCCCGGCGAGATCATATAACAAAACAGGACGAGGAGGGATACGCTATGACGACTACAATGGGCATCATTTTTGCCAACATTTATGACAGCTCCCTGGGGGAACTGACCAACAAGCGCACCATGGCGTCGCTGCCCTACGGCGGACGCTATCGCCAGATCGACTTTTCCCTGTCCAATATGACCAATTCCGGCATCCGCCACATCGGCATCATTACAAAATACAATTATCACTCCCTGATGAATCACATCGGCTCCGGCCAGGAGTGGGACCTGGACCTGCAGGAGGGCGGCCTGGAGTTCATGACCCCCTATGCCGCCGACCACAACGCCAGCTACCGCGGCAAGCTGGACGCCCTCAACTCCGCCATGAACTTCCTGCGGGTGGCCAAGGAGGACTATGTGGTCCTGGTGGACAGCGGCGTTCTGTGCGCCATTGATTTCCGCGCCCTGGTGGAGGACCATATTGCCTCCGGCGCGGATGTGACCGTCGCCGTCAAGGACGGAATCAGCAACGGCGTTAAGCAGTTGGACATGGCCGTCAAGGTGGATAAGAACAGCTGCGTCACCGATATCGCCGTGGATTACTGCGCCAGCAAGGACTATCTTGCCTCCATGGGGATCTTCGTCATCAGCCGCGAGCTGCTGATCCGCGAAGTGACGGAGGCCGTCGCCCACAGCCGTTACCGCTTTGAGCGGGATCTGGTCCTTCACGGCTTTGCCAACAGCGGCATGAAGGTCAACGCCTACCAGTACGGCAGCGTGGCCCTCTTCAACGAGAGCACGGCAGAGTATTTCCACAACAATCTGGCCCTGCTGGACTATTCCGTCCGCAACGGCCTGTTCCGGGTGCCCAACCGGACCATCTACACCAAGGTCCGCAACGAGGTCCCGGTCTATTACAGCGAGAATTCGGAGATCGACGACTGCATGGTGGCCGACGGCTGCGTCTTTGAGGGCAAGGCCTTCCACTCCGTGTTCTTCCGGGGCGTCAAGCTGAACAAAAACGCCATGGTCAAGGACAGCATCATCATGTCCGACACGGTCATCGGCGAGGGCGCTCAACTGGAATATGTTATTTTAGACAAGGAAGTGGTGGTCCGTCCCGGAGCCAAGCTCTGCGGTACCTATGATCACCCCCTGGTCATTAAACGAGGAGAAACTGTATGAAAATTGCAATGGTCGCCTCCGAGGCGGCACCCTTTGTAAAAACCGGCGGCTTGGGCGACGTGATGCAGGCGCTGCCTGCGGAGCTGTCCAAGATCAAGGGGAATGAGATCGCACTGTTCCTGCCCTATTACAAGAAGATCAAGCAGGACAGCACCATTGAGGTGGAATCCCTGGGTTCCTTCTATATGGAGCTTTCCTGGCGTGAGAGCTATGTGGGCATTTTCCGTCTGAAGACCCGCCGAAAGAAGCTGCAGGTCTATTTCATCGACAACGAATACTATTTCGGCGCCCGCAGCACCATCTACGGCGACTTTGACGACGGTGAACGCTTTGCCTATTTTTCCAAAGCCGTCATGGCTGCGCTGTATTTCCTGGACTTCAAGCCCGATATCCTCCACTGCCATGACTGGCAGGCAGCCATGAGCATCATCTACTGCCGGGCACTCTACGGAAGCTGGTGCCCCGACACCAAGACCGTCTTTACCATCCACAACGTGGAATACCAGGGCTGGGCGGATTCGACCTTCTTTGAAAATACACTGGGATTGCCCAAGGAATATCAGGGCTATCTGACCTTTGACGGCGCCATCAACATGATGAAGGGCGCCATCGAGGTGGCGGATATCGTGACCACCGTTTCCAAGACCTATGCCGAGGAGCTGCGCTATCCCTACTACGCCCACCGTCTGGACGGTGTCCTGCGGGGCGCCTGGCTGTGGGGTATTACCAACGGCATCGACACCACCGTCTATGACCCGGCTACGGACCCTGCCCTCAAGACCAATTACAGCGCCAAGGAGATGACGGGCAAGTGGGACAACAAGCTGGCTCTGCGCCAGGAGCTGGGCCTGCGGACCGATACCGACGCGCCGATTTTGGCCTTGGTGTCCCGGCTTGCCGGTCATAAGGGCATCGATCTGCTGTGCTACATCGCCAACCGCCTGATGGAGCGGGAGGTGCAGCTCGTCATTGTGGGCACCGGCGAAAAGCAGTATGAATACGCCCTCAGCGCTCTGGCCCGCCAGCATCCGGGACGGGTCGCCGTCCGGCTGGCCTTTGATCCGGGCCTCGCCTCGCGGGTATACGCCGGTGCGGATATGTACCTGATGCCGTCCAAATCCGAGCCCTGCGGCCTGTCGCAGATCATCGCCATGCACTACGGCACGGTGCCCGTCGTTGCCAGCACCGGCGGCCTGCGGGATACGGTGCCGCCCTACAACTGGGATACGGAGGAGGGCAGAGGATTTACCTTCCAGAGCTATAATGCCGACGATTTCCTCGGCGCTATTGACCGGGCGGTCGGATTGTATTATAATGACCGGGATCGCTGGAACCGCCTTGCCAAGCACGATATGGAAGTCGATTTCAGCTGGCGGCAGCCCGCTGCGGAATATATGCAGCTCTATACGGAGCTGAGACAGAAATAAAGGATTTTTTTAGGAGGACCCATGAAGAAGCAAGCACCCAAAGAATCGGTTATTGATGTGCGCGGGGAAGCCCGCGCGGATGTGATGAAAGAGCTGGAGGACAGCATGCGCAGACTCTTTGGCTGCGGGCTGGCCGACGCCACGGAAAAGCAGATCTATCGCGCCCTGTGCTATATGCTGCGGGAGATCCTGACGGAGAAGAATGGCGCTTTTAACGACCGCGTTTCCCGCAACGAACAGAAGGAAGTCTATTATATGTCCATGGAGTTCCTGGTCGGCACCAGTCTGCGCAACAATCTGTTCAATCTTGGCATGGAGCAGGAGGTCCGGGAGGGCCTGAAAAAGATCGGCTTCGATATCGACCGGATCTATGCTCTGGAGCCTGACGCGGGTCTGGGCAACGGCGGTCTGGGACGTCTGGCCTCGTGCTATATGGACGCCGCCACCGGTATGGACTATCCCGTCACCGGCTATTCCAT
>CALZCW010000038.1 GCA_945635805.1 uncultured Clostridia bacterium | reverse complement strand
GGCATGCCGTCCGTAAAGCGGCAGACAAGATAGACCTGAATTGGCTTGAGAATTCTGAGCGGCGCGCCGAGGTCGTCGCGCCCTACGGCCAAAAATCGCACCCCTCTGTAGCGGATGGACAGGGTCGTCCGCTCCAACGAGGGATTCTGTAGGTATTCGTGGAGCACGGTGGCTCTGCCGTGCCAAATTAGAATCTCTGTGCGGAGCGCACACATCCACTGTTCACTGTTCGTTGTTCACCATTCATTGCTCCCTGAAAACCGCTTTGAATTGTCTGCGAAGCAGACACATCCGTCATTCACCCTTAGCCCTTAGCTCTTAGTCACGAGGCTACCTGTGGCAGCCTAAGGGCGGACAGAGTCGTCCGCCCCTACAGATACTAACGGTAGTAGTACAGCAGATAAATCGTCCGCCCCTAACAGCGCCATTGAAGGTGCAGCGGACAGGGACGGAGGCTTGAGGATGGTAGATACATGATTTTCTTGTTGAAATAGACGGGATACTGTGCTATATTACTAATGTATTATAATTATGGAGAGGTATACGAATACAGCGGAGGCATTTATGATTGACCTGCATTGCCATATCATTCCCTGGGTGGACGACGGCGCGGAAAACGCCCACATCGCCTGCGCCATGGCCGAACATGCCTACCGCAGCGGGGTAAAAACCATCGTCGCCACGCCCCACTCCAATCTTTTCGGCGTGCGTGGGTGTCGCAACGGCAACTACCGGGGCCGGAGCTACACCGAGCGCCTCTCCATGTTCCGCGCCCTGCTGAAGCAGCATCACATTCCCATCGAGGTCCTGCCCGGGGCGGAGTTGTTTGCCCAGCCTTCCAATCTGCGGCAGCTTTTGGAAAACAAGCAAGTGGTAACGCTGAATCACTCCCGCTATCTTCTGGTGGAATTCGATTTCGGCTCTCCCGGCAGTGCCATCACCACTGCACTGGCCACGATCTCCCGCTGCGGCTACATCCCCGTGGTGGCTCACCCGGAACGCTACCGCTGCGTGCAGGAAAACCCGCGCCTGGCGGTGGAATGGTTCGCCGCAGGCTATGTGATCCAGCTCAACAAAGGCAGTATTCTGGGCCGCCTGGGTTCCGGTGCCCAAAGAGCAGGCGTACATCTGCTCACCTCCGGCATTGCCCACGTCATTGCCAGCGACGCCCATGACACCTACTACCGCCCCTCCGGCTTTCAATCCCTGCTGCCGGTGCTGAAGCGTCTCGTGCCGCCCCAGTATACGGAGCTTTTGCTTGAGAAAAACCCCCGGCGTATCATTCAGGACCGGCCCATCCCCGTGCCGGAAAAGGAAATATAGGCACTCGCCAAACAAAGAGGAAGCCATATGAAAAATCTTCAAATCATTCTGATCGTCCTGTTTCTTGTCGTCTCAGTGGTATTCTGCGCCTTTTTCTGCTATGACCGGCTCATGGTGGACCGGGAAGCGCCCACGATCCTCTGCGACGGTACGCCGTTGGAGGTCAGCGTTACCGCCACCGACAGAGAGCTGTGCGCCGGTCTGACGGCGACGGACAATGTGGACGGCGATCTGACCGACCGCATCGTCGTGCGCAAGGTGTCCCAGCTCTACGGCTCCAATACCGCCATGATCCAGTATGCGGTCTTTGATTCCTCCTCCAACGTCTGCACTTACAGCCGCAGCGTCACCTATACCGACTACAGCAAGCCCAGATTTTCTCTGTCGCAGCCGCTGATCTACAACCTCAACAGCATCATTTCCCTGTCGGACCGGCTGACGGCCACTGACAGCATCGACGGCGACATCAGCCAGCGTATCCGGGTGGCTGCCTCCTCTGTCAGCAGCTCGGAAAAGGGACTGTATCCCATCACCGTGCAGGTCACCAACTCCTCCGGTGACACCGCCGTGGCGACGATGACCGTCACCATTGAGAATGTGACCTCCCGCCATCCGGTCATCCGCCTTTCTGAGTATCTGATCTACGCTGACGCAGATACCCAGTTGGATGAGGAGACCCTGCGCGGCTACATCGTCAGCGCCAAGGAGGCCTCCAGCGGCCAAAGCGTGGATTTTAACGATATCAACATTGACACCAGCAGTCTGGATCTTTCCACCCGCGGCTGCTATGATGTCACCTATTCTTATACCAACGCCGGGGGCCTGACCTACAACGTAATCCTGACCGTCGTGGTCGAGTAAGGAGAAGCTATGGAAGAGAAAAAGCACATTGAATGGTCTGATTTCGACCTGTTATGTATTCTCCGCTTTGTCCTGCGGTACTTTTGGATGGTTATCCTTGCTGCGCTAATTGCAGTGATGACAGTCTATCTGGCCCAGGGTCTGGCCATGACGCCTACCTATACCAGCTCCGTTACCTTTTCCCTTACCGCCCGCAGCAGCGCCAGCGCCACCAGTGCCACCGTCGCCGCCACAGATACCGTAGCCGAACAGTTTGCCACCCTTCTCTCCAGTGATCTGGTGCGCCAGGCGGCTGCCGAACGCATGAGCATGAGCAGCTTTCCCGCCACGGTGACGGTCAGCGTTCCGGACAACACCAATATTCTGATTATGGATGTGACCGCCAGTTCGCCGGAGCTGGCTTACAAGGGTGCTCTGGCCATTATCAACTGTCACGGCGCATATTCCCAGAACGTATTCTCCTCCATGGTTTTGGACAATATCAACGGCCCCACCATCAGCACAACGCCCAATGGCTCTACCTCCCGCAGTAAGCTGCTGACCCTTTCCGCCCCCATCGGCGCGGTGCTGATGATCGCGCTGCTGGTCATGATGTCCATTCAAGCAGACACGGTGCAGACGCCCAGCGGTGCCAAACGGCAGATTGACGGCAAGCTGTTAACCACAATCTGCCACGAGCGGAAAAACCGCACCCTCCAGAGCCTTTGGAAGCGCAAGAAGTCCTCTCTGCTGATCACCAATCCCACCATCAGTTTTTATTACACGGAGACCATCCACCAGCTCCGGGTCTTTCTGGAGCGCGCCCATGAGAAGCAGGGAAAGCAGGTCTTTCTTGTGACCAGTTGCAGCGAAAATGAGGGAAAATCCACCATTGCCGCCAATCTCGCCCTGTCTCTGGCCGAGAAGCACCACCGGGTACTGCTGCTGGACGCGGACCTGCGCAAGCCCGCCCAGCAACTGGTATTTGAGCATTCGGTGGCCCACGGCAAGGACTTCGGTGCCCTGATGACCCGGGGCTTTACCGACCAATCTCTCAAGGACGCGGTCGTGCGCCTGGAGCATTGCAGTCTCGACGTTCTTTTTGCCGAAGGGATCCGACGTCACAAGGCAGAGACCTTCTCCCCCGATTCTTTCCGGCCGATTTTGGAGGCACTGCGCAAGCAGTACAGCTATATCATCGTTGACACGCCGCCTCTTGGCATGTTTGCCGATGCGGAGGTCATCGCCGAAGTGGCTGACGCCTCTCTCCTGGTTGTGCGTCAGGATCTGGTCCCCGCAATTTCCATCAACGACGCCATCGACTCTCTCAATGACGCTCATTCTGATTTTATGGGCTTCGTGCTCAATAATGTCCGGTCCTTCCATTCCATCAGTCTTTCGGTCGGCAGCTATGGTTATGGCTACGGCTACGGCTACGGTTACGGTTATGGCTATGGTTATGGCTACGGTCGCAGCAAGAGCAAAAAGTCCGCTGAGAAGGAGGTGGAGAACTGATGGAGGAAGAACGCAGCAGCTCCGGCCTTGATATTAACTTTGCCGTCATTCTGCATAATTTCATCAACGCGGCCAAGCGTCTGATATGGATCGCCCTGATTCTTGCTCTGGCCGTCGGAGCCTTCCGTTATTACCGTTTAGACAGCTCCTATCAGCCTGTCTACTCCTCCTCCGTGGTGTTCTCCGTTCAGGCCAGCTACGCCTCCACCACCGACATCGGCACCCGGAGCAACTGGCTGGACAGCTCTGCCGCAGCCACCCTCTCCCAAACCTTTCCCTACATCATTCGCAGTGAAAACACCAAGATGCTTCTGGAACTGGAGCTGGGCAAGTCCATCCCAGCCAACTCTATCACCGCTACATCCACTGCCGACGCCGGCCTGTTCACCATGACTGCTACGGCCTACTCCCCACAGGACGCCTTCGACATCATGAATGCCGCCATCACCATCTATCCCCAGGCGGCAAGCAGTATTTTGGGCGACACTCAGATTCACATCATCAACATTCCTCTGGAGCCGCCAACAACGCCCGATAACGCCAACAACGCGTTTTCTTCCGCCCTGACCTTCGCCGCCATCACCTTTGTTGTCTGTGTTCTGGTGATTTTTCTGCTCTCCCTGACGCGAAAAACCGTCCATGCTGCGGAGGATCTGCGGAAGCTGGTGAATTTGAAATGTCTGGCCTACATTCCCGCCGTGAAGCTGAAAAAGCGCACAACGAAAGCCAATCTGACCTTGACCATCACCAATCCCAGAGTCAGCAGCGCCTTTAATGAGTCCATCCGCAATCTGCGGGTCCGTATGCAGAAGATCCTCAAGGAGAGGGACGCCAAGATCCTGCTTGTTACCAGCACACTGCCAAACGAGGGTAAAACCACCGTTTCGGTGAATCTCGCCCTGTCGCTGGCCTCCGAGGGCAAGCGGGTGATCCTGATCGACGGCGACCTGCGTAAGCAGTCCCTCAAGGCAAGCGTCGGTCTGGACGCGCCCTCTGACGGTCTGGTGGAGATTCTGTCCGGCAACGCCAAGAACTTCCGGCTGCTCAATGTGCCCAATTCCACGCTGCTGCTGCTTTCCGGCGACGAGACCACCGACCGGCCCCAGCCTCTGCTGGATACGCCGCGGCTGCGCCAGGTGCTGGAACTGCTGCGGTCAAAGCTGGACTATATCATCATCGACACGCCGCCGGCAGGAATTCTGTCCGATGCCGCCACCTTCGCGAAATATGCCGACGCTACCTTATATGTCGTCCGCCAGGACCTGGCAAGCACCGCCCAGATTCTCAATTCCATTCAGACCCTGGCAGCCAGCGACGTAGAGCTGATCGGCTGCGTTCTGAATCAGACCCAGGCGGGCACCAACCGTTACGGCTACGGCTCCAAGTACCATTCCGGCTATGGCTACAAATACTATGGTTCCTACAACAGCAAGGGACGCAGCCGCTATGACGAGGCAGCGGACGCAGCCGACGAACTGACCCGTGAGATCAGTGAAACAGCTTCTTCCGAAGAGGAGGAATAATACTAATTCTTAATTAAACAGAAAAAGGAGAAGCCGCCATGAATCTCTTCCGAAAAGTGCATCAGCGACTGCATGACGGCTCAGTGCGGGAGGTCATCCGGGAGACCCGTTGGATCTACCATCACACCCGCGCCTACCGGAAGGCCATCCTGCTGTTCACGCTTCTTGGCCTGCTGACCACGGGCCTGACCCTCGCCACCGCACTGCTGAGTAAACGTTTGATCAATTATATCATCGCCCGGCAGGGTTGGGAGGTTCTGGAAAACGGCATTTATGTCGTGCTGCTTTCCATCTCCAGTATCGTTCTCAACGCCTTCGTCAGCCGCTACACCGCAAAAATCAACCTGCGCGTCTCCAACGAGCTTCGCGCCGAGGTGTTCGGCACGTTTATGAACACCGACTGGCAGTCTCTCCAGCAGTACCACTCCGGCGATCTGCTCTCGCGCATCAACACCGACGTGACCAATGTGGCTTCCAGTGTCCTGGGCTGGGTGCCGACCCTCATCATCAAGCTGGCCCAGTTTCTTGCCTCTCTGGCGGTCATCGTCTACTATGACCCCACCATGGCCCTCATTGCCCTGCTGACGGCACCGCTTTCCATCGTTGTGGCCGGTCCGCTGATGCGGAAAATGCGCTCCTTCAACAAGGAGATCCGCGACGTCAACAGCCGGATGATGGCTTTCCATGAAGAGGCCTTTCAGAACGCCCAGTCCATCAAAGCCTTTAATCTTGTGGGCGCTTTCCGTTCCCGGCTGGAGCAGGTGCAGGACATCTACTACCGCACCTCCATGAATTTTAACCGTTTTTCCGTCCTCAACTCCTCGGTGCTGTCCACCGTGGGTATGCTCGTGAGCTACCTCTGCCTGGGCTGGGGCGCTTTCCGTCTCTGGGACGGGCGCATCGACTTCGGCACTATGGTCCTCTTTATCCAGTTGGCGGGCTATCTCTCCAGCGCGCTGACCTCCCTCATCAAGCTGGTGCCCTCGGCCATCGAGTGTACCGTCAGCGCCCAGCGTATTATGGCGATTTTTGATCTCCCGCGGGAAACGCTGGACCATCTGGAGGAGGCGGAGGGCCTGCGGCAGGGTCCCATTTCCCTGCATCTGGAGAATCTGTCCTTTGCCTACCGGACCCGGGCCTGTGTCTTGGAGGACCTGAACCTGACCATCGCGCCCAATGAGATCGTGGCGGTCGTCGGTCCTTCCGGCAGTGGAAAAACCACCCTGTTTCGGATCCTGCTGGGCCTGCTGCCCCCCACCGAAGGTACTGCCGAGCTTGTCGGCAGCGGTCTGCGGGTAC
>CALZCW010000037.1 GCA_945635805.1 uncultured Clostridia bacterium | reverse complement strand
CGGTAGGCCTCCGCTGCGGCGGCACGATCCCCCTGCAGGATGCTGATCTGGGCAATGGAATCATAGCAGTCGGTATAACGCGGCTTTTCCTGTAACAGCGCAGCCTTTTGATAGTCGGCCACCGCCTTGTCATACTGTGCGCGCTTGGCGTAGGTATCGGCGCGGCTGAACCAGACATGCCAGTCGCCCGGATACTGCCGGACCATCTCATCCCAGCAGGCATCGGCGGCCTCCCAGCCCTGTTCATAGCGCAGAATCCAGCCTTTATAGAGCGGATAATGGTAGGTCTCCTTGACCTGCCGCATTTTTTCGAGGGCTTCCCATGCCTCGTCGAGCCTGCCGTCTGCAATCAGATTGTCCATCAGCCACAGATAGCCCGCCCGATCGCAGGGGTGCTTTTTCACATAGTCCTGATAGTAGTCGATCACTCTTGTGTGGTTTGTGATGCACCAATCCATAAATACGCCGCCGGTGGCCTCGCAGAAGGCCGCATGGTTGTCGTGTTTCTCAGGTTCTGCCTCCAGAGCCTGCTTTGCAATCTCTGCGGCGCAGTCGCGGTACATACGCGCACGATGATTATACAGCTCCGCCAGCATGGTCAGGCAGCGTCCCCGCACGGCCAGGTCAAGGCAGCCCTCTTTCAGGAGGCCTTCCGCATAATCAAAGTCCTCCCGGGAGAGAGCAACATCATTTTCCATCATCTGTTCGATGCGGCGCAGATGGGTGTCGAGGCTGGTTTCAAACAGTTCGTCGATCTTGATGCCCAGGGCGGCGGATAGCTCAGGCAGCAGCGTGATATCCGGGTAGCTGACGCCGTTTTCCCACTTGCTGACTGCCTGCGGGGTGACGCAGAGCAGTTCTGCCAGCTTTTCCTGGGTCATGCTGCAATGCAGGCGGTGGGTGCGTATTTGTCTTCCAATGTTGTTTTCCATTTGGTTTTCTCCTTTCCTTTTGTGTTTTCATTCTAACAGCTTATTGCCCTGCGTACAATCGACCAAACGGAAAACGGGCGTCAACCCACGGTTGAGTACAGTTGGCAAAGCGGCATAGATGCTTGCCCAATATTATCATAGCCCGCTGTAGAGGATGCTACAGCGGGCTGCTTGTTCAGTCCAGAAGATCGTTTTTAATCAGTTTCCTGAATAAGTTCTATCAGAACCACTTCCGGCCGGTTATTGAACCGAAAAGGAAACAGACTGTTTCCGATGCCTCTGCTCACCACCATATTGGTATTTCCCTCTGTATATACGCCGGCATCGTATTTGGGAAACAAGCCCTGATTGGGCGCTACAAGGCCGCCTACAAGCGGAAGTCTGAACTGCCCGCCGTGAGCGTGACCGCAGAGAACCAAATCGGCACCGCTTTCCGCATAGAGTTCAAACAGTTCCGGTCTATGGGAGAGAAGAATCGTATAGTTCTCTGCCCCGTTCATCAGTTCCTGTAGCTTGCTCTGCATGAGCGCTTCCTCGTCCGCGGGATCGGCCAGGAAACTCGGATCATTCACGCCGAGCAGTGTAATGTGTTCTCCGGATATTTCAAGGTCAGCCCGTTCATCCTCGAGAACGATAATACCCAATTCCAGCAAGCCGTCCTTCAGCGCGTCATACGCAGACACTCTGGCTTCGTGATTGCCCGTTACATAATAGCAGGGGGCAATTTTTACAGCTTCCTCCGCAAAGTGGAGTGCAATCCCAATATCCGTGTTACGGGAGTCAATCAGATCTCCGGTAATGGCAATGATGTCCGGCTCCGCTTCACGCAGCATTGCAAGGAGCTTTTCATTGCCATCGCCGAATTGTGCATTGTGCAGGTCGGAAATGTGAGCGATACGATAGCCGTCAAAGGTTTTGGGGAGTTTCTCACTCGCGATCGCGTATGTAGTAAGCTCAAGCGCCCCATTGGCCCAGGCTGTCCATATCATGAGAGCCAAAAGAACGGCTGCCACAACGGCAAGAACGATAATCCGTTTTTTCTTTTTGGAGGTCACTGCATCTCTACTACCCATATTACGGCTCATAGGGAAACACGTCCATATACCGCACCTTGAACCGGTTCAGTGCGTACAGGTGGTCGATCCGCGCCTTGGTTTCCGCGTCCTCACAGACGCCCTCG
This sequence comes from uncultured Clostridia bacterium, assembly GCA_945635805.1. Classification (GTDB taxonomy): domain Bacteria; phylum Bacillota; class Clostridia; order Oscillospirales; family Oscillospiraceae; genus JAZOXB01. Next base: position 4,474 of record CALZCW010000037.1, on the reverse strand, counting down.
CGGATGTAATGGTCGAGGGTCTCATAGGTAAAGCCCAGTTTTTCCTCGTCCGTTTGGCCGCAAAGGCCGTCAATGGGAACCTTTTCAATCAGGACCTCCGGCAGACCGAGCACGCGGCCGACGGCTTTGACCTCCCGGACGCAGAGCATGGACAGAGGGCTGAAATCACCGGCATTGTCACCGTAGCGGGTGGAGTAGCCGACCCAGTCCTCAGAGAGATTGCAGGTGTTGGCAACTCTGCCGTTATTACTCTGTCCAACGGCGTAGAGCGTGGCCATGCGCAGACGGGGTGCAAGGTTGATGGTAGTATCCCGGCTGACGGAGCCGAGCTTGTCCGTGATCTCACCCAGCAGGCCGTCATAGCCGTTTTTAATGTTGATGACATAGTGGCGGATGCCGAGATGCTCCACCAGGAGCCGGGACATATCAATGTCGTGCTGCTCTCCGTTGGGCATCAGAACGCCGATCACACGATCCTTACCCAGGGCCTCGGCACAGAGCGCGGCCACAACGGAGCTGTCCTTGCCGCCGGAGATGCCGACAATGGCGTTGCAGCCTTTCCCGTTGCGCTCAAACCAGTCGCGGATCCATTGGACAATATCCTTTGTTACTTTTTCAGCATTAAACATAATGGGCCTCCTGTTGACATTTTTTCATATTATATCACGCTTCTCCCCTCTTTTCTACTATTTACTTTTTGAAAAAAACACGCTACAATGGGAACGAGGTGATAAAAAATGAAGGAAAGCAAAAACGCGGTGCGGCGCATCGGTGTTCTGACCAGCGGCGGCGACGCACCCGGTATGAACGCGGCGGTCCGTGCCGTTGTCCGTGCTGCCATCTTCCGCGGCATTGAGGTCGTCGGTATCCGCCGCGGCTATAACGGCCTGATCAACGGCGACATTGTGCGTCTGGACGAAAAGAGCGTCGCCCATATCATCAATCGGGGCGGCACCATGCTCTATACCGCCCGCAGCACGGAATTCATGACGGAAGAGGGCCAGCAAAAGGCCGTCAACACCTGTAAAATGCTGGGTCTGGACGGCATTGTTGCCATCGGCGGCGACGGTACCTTCCGGGGCGCTTTGGCTCTGTCCAAGCACGGAATTTCCGTGGTAGGCATTCCGGGGACCATCGACAACGACATCGCCTGCACCAACTACTGCATCGGCTTTGACACGGCGGCAAACACCGCCATCGAGTGCATCGACAAGCTGCGCGACACCATGCAGTCCCATGAGCGCTGCTCCGTCGTGGAGGTCATGGGCAGAAGCGCGGGTCATCTGGCGCTCTATGTGGGCCTGGCAGTCGGCGCGACGGCGGTTCTGGTGCCGGAGAGTGATCAGGACTTTGACACGGAGGTCATTGAAAAGATCCGCAACGCACGTCTCAACGGCTTTACCCATTACATGGTGGTCGTCGCCGAGGGCGCAGGAAGCGCCTTCCAGGTGGCTGAACGCATCAAGGAAGAGACTGCCCTGGAGCCCCGGGTGACAGTCTTGGGACATATCCAGCGCGGCGGCAATCCCACTGCCCGCGACCGTGTGACGGCTACACGGATGGGCTATCGCGCCGTGGACATTCTGGCAAGCGGCGGCACCAACCGTATCGTCTGCCTGCGTAACGGCACCATGTGTGATATGGATATCGACGAGGCCCTGGCGATGCAGAAGGGCATCGACAAGGAAGAATTCACCGTCCTGGAAGCCATGACCGGCGTATAAGGACAACAAAATAATCAAATGCGCGAATGGCCGCGGATCATTGGATCCTGCTGCAGCCATTCGCGCATTTTCTCAATACATCCGCACGTTCTCGGAGATCTGATTGAGGGTGCTGAGACTTCCGGCGGGATCCTGTGAGTGCTTGGTGATATCGGACAGGGACACCATGCCGACGATCCTGTTGTTCGCCTCCACCGGCAGGCGGCGGACCTTTTCCCGGGCCATCAGCGCCGAGGCTCCGTCCAGACTCTCCTCCGAGGTCACGGAGAATACGCGGCGCGTCATGATGTCCTTAACCCTGGTGGTCTGGGGGTCCTCCTCCGCCGCCACACAGCGCAGAACGATGTCGCGGTCTGTGACCATGCCCCGCAGCTTGCCGTCCTTGGAGCAGACCGGCAGGGCGCCTATGTTGTAGTGCGAGAGCAGTCTTGCCGCCACACAGGCGTTTTCCTCCGGGGAAACGCTGATGAGCTTTTTGGTCATCACATCCTGTACTTTCATAGTTACCTCCCGTAAAAAATCTGCCTCTGCCGACGCAAGCCGGCAGAGGCGTTTGTCTTATGGAAGTATGGGAAAAAGCGCAGCGGTTTATACCTGCTTTTGGAAGCTGGCGTCAATGGCGGCAGCGGCTTTTTTGCCGGCACCCATGGCGAGAATGACCGTCGCCGCGCCGGTAACGGCATCGCCGCCGGCGTAGACGCCCTCACGGGTGGTCATGTTTTCCTCGTTGACGATGAGGCAGCCCTTCTTGTTGGTCTCCAGACCCGGCGTCGTGGAACGGATCAGCGGGTTGGGAGAGGTGCCCAGTGCCATGATAACGGTATCGACGGGCAGTTCAAACTCGCTGCCCTCAATGGCGATGGGGCGGCGTCTGCCGGAGGCGTCAGGCTCACCCAGCTCCATGCGGACGCACTCCATGGCACCGACACGGCCGTTGCCGTCGTCCAGGATCTTCGTCGGGTTGCAGAGGGTACACAGCTCGATGCCCTCTTCCTTGGCGTGGTGCAGCTCCTCCAGACGGGCGGGCATTTCCGCTTCACCACGGCGATAGACGATGTAAACGTGTTCCGCGCCGAGACGCTTTGCGCAGCGGGCGGCGTCCATTGCCACATTGCCGCCGCCGACAACGGCTACGGCCTTGGAGACGATGACCGGCGTGTCGCTTTCGCCGGTGTAGGCCTTCATCAGGTTGATGCGGGTCAGATATTCATTGGCGGACATGACGCCCTTGAGAGCCTCGCCCTGGATGTGCATGAACATGGGCAGGCCTGCGCCGGAGCCGACAAAAATGGCCTTGTAGCCCATTTCAAACAGCTCGTCCACCGACAGTACCTTGCCGATGACCATATCGGTCATGACCTCAACGCCCATGGCTTCCAGCTTTTTGACCTCGTTGGCGACGATGGACTTGGGCAGACGGAATTCGGGAATACCGTAGACCAGAACGCCGCCGGCGGTGTGCAGCGCCTCGAAGATCGAGACGGCGTAGCCCTTCTTGGCAAGCTCGCTGGCGCAGGTCAGACCAGCAGGACCGGAACCGACCACGGCGATCTTAATGCCGTTGGAGGCGGGCTTTTCGGGCATCTGATTGACGTTTTCCCGGTACCAGTCGGCAACAAAGCGCTCCAGACGTCCGATGGCGACAGGCTCGCCCTTGACGCCGCGGACGCATTTGCACTCGCACTGGCTCTCCTGGGGGCAGACACGGCCGGAGAGGGCGGGAAGGGCGTTGGTGGAGGTGATGATCTCATAGGCCGCCTGGAAATCGCCCTCAGCGACCTTGGAGATGAATTCGGGGATACGGATATTGACGGGGCAGCCGCCGACGCACAGGGGCTTTTTGCAGTTCAGGCAGCGCTTTGCCTCGTTGATGGCCATTTCCTCGGTGTAGCCGAGAGAAACTTCCTTGAAATTCTTGTTGCGTACATTGGGCTCCTGCTCAGGCATGGGAGTCTTTGTCATCTGCATATTCGGCATCTTAGGTTCCTCCCTTACTGGATCAGTGCCTTACCGATCTTCTCGATGCGGCACATATGGTTCTGCTCGTCCTCCGACTCCTGGTCGCGGTAGACGCCGTTGCGGTTCATCAGCTCGGCAAAGTCAACCTTGTGGCCGTCAAAGTCCGGGCCGTCAACGCAGGCGAACTTCACCTCGCCGCCGACGGTGACACGGCAGCCGCCGCACATACCCGTGCCGTCGACCATGATGGGGTTCAGAGAGACAATGGTCTTGACGCCGAAGGGCTCGGTGGTCTTGCAGACGAACTTCATCATGGGGATAGGCCCGATGGCAAGAACCTCATCATATTGATTGCCCTTTTCCAGCAGTTCCTGGAGTTTAACAGTAACGAAGCCGTGCTCGCCGTAGGAGCCGTCGTCGGTCATCAGGTAGAGATGATCGCTGCAGGAGCGGAACTCGTCCTCGAGGATCACAATGTCCTTATTGCGGAAACCGACGATGACGTCGACCTGGCAGCCGGCTTCCTTAAAGGCTTGGGCCGACGGGAGCGCAATGGCGCAGCCGACACCGCCGCCTACCACGCAGACGCGCTTGATGCCCTCGGTCTCGGTAGGTCTGCCGAGAGGGCCGACGAAATCCTGAAGATAGTCGCCCTCGTTGAGCTCACCCAGCATCTTGGTGGAGAGGCCGACCTTCTGGAAGATGATAGAGACAGTTCCCTTCTCGCGGTCATAGCCCGCGATGGTCAGAGGGACCCGCTCACCTTCCTCGTCAATGCGGAAAATGATGAA
>CALZCW010000036.1 GCA_945635805.1 uncultured Clostridia bacterium | reverse complement strand
CTTTTCTGCTGTGTTTTGCTTTACAGCTCATGCCCAATCGGACTGGGCGTTGATGCTTTCCAGGCAGTCGCGGCAGATGCGCTTGCTGCGGTATTCCTGCAGATCCTCTTCCGCGCCGCAAAAAATACAGGTCGGCTGCAGCTTTCGCAGCACAATCCGGTCTTCCTCCAGAATAATCTCCAGCGGGTCACGCTCCTCGATATCCAGGATACGCCGGATCTCGATGGGAAGGACAACACGGCCAAGCTCATCCACCCGTCGGATAATTCCCGTTGATTTCATGTATTCCCTCTCCTTGTTGCAGTATAGTTGTACAACCTGGCGGTACTTTTATGATACCACACCTTTCATATCATGTCAAGTGCTATGCGGCGCTGTTGGGCGGACATATGCTTTTATTAGACGGACCACATAATCCGCCGGAGAAGCGCATAGATTGTCCCGGAGGGATGGACATGGTGATGGGCTTCGTGTGGACGGGGATGCTGGTGCTGTCGGTAATCGCCTGCCTGGCAAAACAGGACCTGGGTGCTTTGACACCGGCGGCGCTGGAGGGTGCGGCCTCGGCAGTGACCCTCTGCCTTTCTCTGGCAGGCCCTTTGTGCCTCTGGAGCGGTCTGGCCAAGGTCATGGAACGTGCCGGCCTGACGGAGAAACTGGGAAAGAAGATGCGGCCCTTGTTTTGCAGACTGTTTCCCCGGGCAGGGCGCGATGAGCTGGCTTTGGGGTATTTGACTGCCAATGTGTCGGCCAATCTCCTGGGGTTGGGAAATGCCGCAACGCCCATGGGCGTCGCGGCTGTGAAACGGATGCAGCAGCTTTCACCCGGCCCGGAGGCCAGCGACGAAATGTGCCGCCTGATCGTAATGAATACGGCGTCGATCCAGCTCCTGCCCACCACGGTTGCGGCGGTGCGGGCTTCTCTCGGGTCGGCGTCCCCCTTTGATATCCTGCCCGCCGTCTGGGTCACCTCCGTCGTTTCCGTAGCGGCAGGGCTGGTGGCAGCGGCGCTGTTCGGGAGGGCGCGGCGTGCTTGACCTGCTGGTTCCGGGGCTGATGATATTGATCGCAGTGATCGGATTGGCAAAAAAGCAGGACGTCTACAGCGCCCTGCTGGAGGGCGGCCTGGAGGGGCTGAAGCTGCTGCTGTCCATTGCGCCGGCGCTGGTGATGCTCCTTTCGGCAGTGCATATGCTCCGGGCATCCGGTGCCATTGAGCTGCTGACGCAGTTTTTGTCACCGGTCTGCAAAGTGTTGGGAATCCCGGCGGAGACGATGCCGCTGGTGCTCCTGCGGCCTTTTTCCGGCAGCGCAGCCCTGGCGGTGGGGGCTGACCTCATGTCCACCTATGGCCCGGATTCCCTCATCGGACGGACGGCGGCGGTAATGCTGGGCAGCACGGAGACGACCTTTTATACCATCTCCGTCTATTTCGGCGCGGCGGGCATCCGCAAGACGCGCTATGCTATCCCGGCGGCGCTGATCGCGGATCTGAGCGGCTTTGTCATGGCCAGCCTGACGGCCAGACTGTTTTTTACTCCGCTTTGATGGACTTGGCATACTCAGAGGGCGGGATGCCGAAATTGTCCTTGAACTGGCGGGAAAAATGGTGAATGGTGGAGTAGTTCAGCGCGGCGGCGATCTGGGAAAAATTCATCTTTCCCTCACGGATCAGAGCCTTGCTTTCCTCCAGCTTGACGCGGCGGATGTACTCGCCGGGAGAAATGGACATCTGGCGATGGAACAGGGCGGTCAGATGGGAGGCACTGACGCTGATCTCCTTGGCGACGATCTCCACCGACAGCTTGTCGTAGACGTGCTCTGCGATATATTGCAGGGCGCGGCTGACGATGAGGTTCTCGTTGCGCAGAGCCAGAGGCGTTTTCAGCCGCTTCTTCTTGCCGCCGATATTCCGCAGCACCGACAGCAGCAGCAGCTTCAGGTTGCAGCGGATAAAATCTGCGCTGAACTGGTCTTCGTTGTCGATCTCCTTGAGGAGCTGCTTGAGGTATACGGCCTCGGCAGAGGACAGGTCAAAGACGCGCCCGCCCAGATTCAGCGGGAAATCGCAGTCCATGTCGAAGGCGATGGTCAGGAATTTCGCGGTGATGTTCAGATCCGTGTACTGGGTGTGCCACTGCTGGGGCGCAAAGATCATGAGCTGTCCCTGCCTGAGCAGGAAGCCGTTGCCGTCGACGACGCAGTGGAGCTGCCCGCGATCGACATAGGTCAGCTCATACATGGAGTGGCGCTCTCCCTTGAACAGGAAGCCGCTTTCCTCCTCCCGGAAAAACAGGGTATAGATCTCGCTCAGGCGCAGCTTGTCCCGGACCTTCAGATCGTCGGTGGCCTGAAACGGCGTTGTCTGGACAGGGGGATTCCCCGCAGGAGCAGCCAGACGGACGGAACACTCCTCCTGATAGGGAACCGGGGCAAATTCCGTCCCGGCGGCAATGCACACCGGCTTGTCCAAATAGAAGCAGATCACGGTGTTGTTCCGCCGTATTGCCAGAACGGTCATACCCATCTCAAAATCCAGGTAGACCGGTTCGGTGCAGCGGTAGAAGAAAAGCTCCTCCCGGGAAAAATAACGGACCTTTTCTGTCCACTCGGCACCCTTTGGAAATCCGCGGTTTGGCATACTGTCCCGCAAAACCTTGCCGAAGTTGGCAAAACTCTGCTTATTCAGATTTTTAATCATGTCTACCGCCTCCCAAAGAATGTTATGTAAACTAAATGCTGTCTCAGCCGAACAGGATCTCAGGGTACTTCCCGGCTCTGCGCATGGCGGCAATGGCATCCACCACTGTGGGCAGATCCTCCCGGTAGGTCACGCCGTACCAGGTCTCATCGGTCTTGAGCACACGGACGCTTGCGCTGCCCTCCTGGATGAGAGCGTCGGTGGCGAAGGGAAGATAGAATTCGCATTTAACCGGGTCTTTCGGCAGGCGCTCCTCCAGGAATACGGGGAAACGCCGCTCCAGCTCCTCCATCATGGAGGGCTGATAGCCCCAGAAATTCATGGAGACCACCGTATCGCCGCTGAGGGGGACAAAGTGTTCCCCGTCCTCGGTGTAGGCGGCATCGCTGCCGCGCTTAAAGATCTTGGTCCGCTCGGTGACCTTGGCAAGGTTGCCGTTCTGCAGCTCACAGACGCCCCGGGCTACGGAGCCGTTCTCCGTCAGAGCGTTTTTCAGCAGGAAGCCCACCATGGCGTATTCCCGGTCACTGTGGGGCTGGCGGAGAAAGTCAGCGATGGCCATATAGGCGCCGCGGCCATAGAAATCATCGGAGTTGATGACGGTAAAGGGGCCGTCCACCTCGTCCTTGGCGCAGAGCACGGCGTGACCCGTTCCCCAGGGCTTGGTCCGTCCCTCGGGCACTTGGAAGCCGGAGGGAAGCATATCTACCTCCTGGAAGGCATAGGCGACATCGATATGTTTTTCCAGACCGGCTGTGATCTGGCGGAAATCCTCCTCGATGGCCTTTTTGATGACGAAGACCACCTTGCCGAAGCCGGCCTGAATGGCGTCATAGATGGAGTAGTGCAGGATGCTGTTGCCCTGATTGTCCACAGGCGTCATCTGCTTCAGACCGCCAAAGCGGCTGCCCATTCCGGCGGCAAGGACCACTAACGTAGGCTGTTTCATAAAGCACTTCCTTACTCTTTTTGTCGCATTGCGACGGATACAGTGTCTAATATTATAACAAATTTCGCAAAAGGACGCAACTCTTTTCCCAGAAAGAAAAATTTTTCTCCCCATAGGCGTTGACAGTTGCGAAAAAAATGGGTACGATGAAGATAGAAAAGGAAAAAGGAGCGTAACATGGATACTATCTACGTCATCGGCCACCGCAATCCGGATACGGATTCCATTGTTTCCGCCATGGCCTATGCGGCCCTGCGCAATTCTCTGGGCGACCGGGAATACCGCGCCGGGCGTCTGGGCCACGTCAGTGACGAGACACAGCTCGTATTGGACCGCTTCGGCTTTACCGCGCCGGAGTGGGTCAAGACCGTGCGCACCCAGGTGCGGGATCTGGCCTATGACACGCCGCCGGCCCTGTCGTCTGCTGTAACCGTCAGCCATGCCTGGTCGGTGCTGACGGCGGACCGCAGCGTCGCCGCCATTCCGGTGACCAACGAGGACGGCACCCTGTTCGGTATGCTCTCCTCCGGCGACATTGCTGCCTGCGATATGCGCTCCATCGAGCGGCCCCACATCGAGCAGATCCCCGTTTTTAACCTGTTGAGCGTTTTAGAGGGCCGTATTCTCAATGAGGCCGGCAATCTGGTGGACACCATCAGCGGCGACGTGACCATCGCCCTGCCCCAGAATCGGGAAAACCTGCTGTTTTCCTCCAAGGACAGCATTGTTGTCTGCGGCCAGCAGCCGGATATGGTGCGCCGTGCCCTGGAGCTGGGGGTCAGATGCGTTATCGTCTGCCAGGCGGAGCTGGACGAGGAGCTTCGCGCCATGCCTACGGACACCTGCATCATCTCCACCCCCTTCGACGCCTACCGCGCCGTGCGCCTGATCTACCAGTCCGTTCCCATTGCCCGGGTCTGCCGCACCACGGACTTGGAGTGCTTCCACCTGGACGACTATGTGGACGACGTGCGCGAGGGAATGTTAAAGAGCCGCTACCGCTGCTACCCGATTTTAGACGAAAACGAGCGGGTGGTAGGCACCCTTTCCCGCTACCATTTGATTCGTCCCCGCAGAAAACGGGTGGTTCTGGTGGACCACAATGAGGCGGCCCAGTCGGTGGCCGGTCTGGAACAGGCGGAGATCCTGGAGATCATCGACCATCACCGCCTGGCGGACATCCAGACGGGCAATCCCATCTACTTCCGTAACGAGCCGGTGGGCAGCACCACTACCATCATCGCCGGCATGTACCAGGAAAAGGGCCTGATGCCCTCGGAAAAGCTGGCAGGTCTGATGGCAGCGGCCATCGTGTCCGATACGGTCATGTTCAAATCGCCCACCTGCACCCAGCGCGACCGCAACATGGCAGAGCGTCTGGCCCGCATTGCCAACGTGTCTCTGGAGGAGCTGGGACAGGCGATCTTCTCCGCCTCCTGGTCCGATGACAAGACGGCCAAGGAGCTGCTGTTCACAGACTTCAAGGATTTCCACATTGCCGGCCACGATCTGGGCGTGGGGCAGATCACCTGCGTCAATTCCGCCCACATTTTGGAGCGCAAGGAGGAATTCCTGGAGCAAATGCGCAGGACCATGGCGGAGAAGCATTACAGCCTCATGCTGCTGATGCTGACGGACGTGCTCCTGGAGGGCACGCAGCTCATCTATCTGGGCGACGAGGACACCATCCGCATGGCGTTCTCCCAGGATGCCAAGGCGAACACGGTGTTCCTGCCGAAGGTCATGTCGAGAAAGAAGCAGATCATCCCCGCACTGTCGGCAATGTGGGGTTAAAAAGAACAGGAGGCGTGCGATCATGAAAAGCATCATCACCATCAGCCGGGAGTTCGGCAGCGGCGGCCGCACCATCGGCAAGCTGGTTGCCGAACGGCTGGGCTATCAGTTCTATGACCGGGAGCTGGTCAACAAGGTCGCAGAGCGCAGCGGCTTTTCCCCGGAATTCATCGAGGAAAGCGGCGAATATGCCAGCGCCAAGAGCAGTCTGCTGTTTGCCATGGCCACGGCGGGGCAGTACAGCGCCGACGGCCTTTCCATGCACGACCGGCTCTACATCGAGCAGACCAGATTCATTGAGGAACTGGCGGAGCAGGGCCGTTGCGTCATCGTCGGACGCTGCGCCGACTATATCCTGCGGGAACACAAGGACTGCCTCCATGTATTCATCCACGCGGATATGAAAAGCCGCGCCAAGCGCATTGTGGAGCGCTACGGAGAAAAGGACAAGTCGCCGGAGAAGCGCCTGGCGGAAAAGGACCAGAAGCGCCGCGTCTACTACAAAAATTACACAGGCCGCAACTGGGGACAGGCCCAGAACTATGACTTGTGCCTCAACAGCGGCGTTTTGGAGGAGGAAGCCTGCGTGGAGCTGATCGTCGCCGCGTGTAAGTGACTTTTCCCGCCGGCAAATCGGAGTGGCTCGCAGGTGCGAAGTTTCAAGGCCATGCTTTTGCATAGCGAAAAGGAGATTCCTCCCAGTCACGCTTTCCCCTGATAAAACCCGGTCCTGTGCATATGCTAACCACAGCATGGGAGCAAAGGAGCGGTTTTATGATACACCTGACCAATGAAAATTTTCGCAGGGAGACGGAATTTGCCGAGCAGCCGGTGCTCATTGACTTCTATCAGGACAACTGTGTCCCCTGCCGGAGCATGGAGCCGGTTTTTGACAAGCTGGAGGCCATCTACGGCGAGCGCTATAAATTCTGCAAGGCCAATGTGGCAGAGCAGGAGGGGCTGGCACAGCAATTCGACATTCTCAGTGTGCCGACTATCATCATGATGCTTGACGGAGAGATCCTCCACCGCGTCAACGGCCTGCGCAGCGAAGAGGAGCTGTGCAGCATTCTGAATTTAAGCTAAAAAAGGCGCGCTGCAAAACGCTGCAGCGCGCCCTTGCCGCTATCAGAAGAAGCTCATCCGTGGACCAGCGTACCGGGCAGTTCCCGGAAAGAGGAAAGTACCTCCACCTCTACGCCGAACTGCTTCGCCAGCTCCACACAGCGGTCGTGGAGGACCTTCGCGCCGCTGCGGGCCAAAACC
>CALZCW010000035.1 GCA_945635805.1 uncultured Clostridia bacterium | reverse complement strand
CTGGGCCTCCGGGTCGGTGCATTTGGTGATCGGTTTGAGGCTGCCGAAATCCGGCACGGCGGTCTGTAGCTCCTCCCAGCGCTCCATAGCCCGCAGGCTCCGCAGAAGCCGGACATTGTCCTGCAGGGTGGGGACGTATTTTGCCAGGGCCTCCGACTGCTGTGCAGTCGTCAGGCAGTCATCCATGGTTTTGATGCAGCCGTCGAGGAAGTGGTGCATCTCGTCAATGAGATACCGGCCCCAGACGGTCTCACCTGCGTCGGTGCAGGCCGTCACGTCCAGGCACTTTTTCAGTTCTTCACAGCGCTGCTGAGGGTCGCGGCAGCACTGGACGCTGAGATAGACGCTCCAGATCAGCTCCGTCAGGACGCGGTCATTGCGGCCCGCCGCCAGCATATTCAGGGTGTCGGCGATGTCCGGGGTATCCTCCAGGCGGGTATAGGCCTGTTCCAGCACTGCCTGCATGGCCCGTTCCCGCAGGAGGGCCGCCTCCTGCTCGTCGCAGACGCGGAAATCCGGCGGCAGCTCCAGAAGATAGGCGTATTCCCTTAAAAGTGAGCTGCAAAAGGAATGTACGGTGGAGATCTGCGCCAGATAGACGCGGCTCATCTGCTTCTGCAAATGCCGGTCATCGGGGCGTTGGGCGAGCTCCTTGCTGAGCTGGACGATCAGCTTTCCACGCAGTTCAGAAGCGGCTGCCGTGGAAAAAGTGATCATCAGAAAATCGTCCACATTCTTCTGCTCCGTCTCCACCCGGCGGAGGATGCGGTCAATGAGGACCTTTGTCTTGCCGGAGCCTGCCGCAGCGGAAACCAACAGCGTTCCGCCACGGTTTTCCACCACGGCCTGCTGTTCTTTGGTCAAAATGATCTCAGCCATTGTCTTCCGCCTCCCCGATCCGCTGCCAGAATTCATCCGGCTTACTTATCTTTTTCAGCCAGCGCTCCGTCCCGCCGCCGCGGCAGACCGCAGCGTAGGAACACCAGGTGCAGGCGCTGTCGTTCTGATCCTTAAAATAGGGGTTCGGCTCCACCGCGCCGCTGCAAAGCTCGTCGCCCAACGCCCCCACAATGGAAAACACGAAGTTCTCCAGCCGGTCAAGCTGCTCCGGCGTGAACAGGTCGCCTTTGCGCTCGCCGTTTTTATCGCAGGCATAGGGCATATATACGGGCTTCCCGGCGCAGGGCTCCATGGCCTGCAGCACCGGCTCCGAATCCAGAATCAGGCCGGTGCGGCGGATGCTCTGCCGGTGCTTTGTCTCCCGTGTTTTGGCGTCCATTTTATCCTTGATGGTGATTTTTTCCGCCCTTGCGGGGAAATAGAGCACACCGGCAGGCTCCAGAGGTGTCTGCAGCAGCGCCGTTCCCGTCTGCCGCAGAGCAAAGAGATACAGGAGCATCTGCAGGCCCAGGCCGTTGAGAATACTGGTATAGTCAAAGCTCTTTTTGCCCGTTTTGTAGTCCACAACCCGGACATAGACCCGGTCGCCGCAGCGCCAGATGTCTGCCCGGTCCACATAGCCCTCCAGCTCTGCCGTACTCTTTTCGCCCACGATACGCACGGCAGGAAGCGCTCCGTCTTCTGCAAAATGCAGTTCAAACCATTGCGGCGTGAACTCAGAGGCCGAAAGCTCCCGATAAAGCTCCGTCACGACTTTACGCACCTCTGCAAAATTGCGTCGGAAGAGCAGCTCAGCCCGGGCGGAACCCCAAAGATCCGCAAGCTCCCGCGAGGCATATTCCTCCATTCTGGCCTCCGCAATCTCCAGCACGCGTTCCAGAGGAACGGTATGAAAGCCGCCCTCCGCCTGGACGGTCCGGGCGGTATGCTCCAGAACGTCGTGAACAAAGGTGCCGTAAAGGGAGGCGTCCACCTCCGCAGTTTCCCGCTCCCGGGCGCGCAGACCGTATTGCAGGAAATAGGCAAAGCGGCAGGAGGCCAATTTGTCAATCTTTGACGAGGAAAGCCGCAGTTTCTCCCCATACAGGCTGCGGACAGCGCCTCCTGACAGCCTGCCGGGGGCATAGTCCTTGGAAGCGGCAAGCCGCTGTGCCTCCTGCCGAAGATCCTCCGGCGCGGAAGAAAGAGCTGTCTCCCCTGCTGCGGTCAGATAGGACAGATATTCCCGGCGGGCGCGGCAGACAAGCTCTTCCCCGCCGCCGCAGACCTCCGCATTGGGAAACAGAACCTGGGCACGGCGGTAGAGATAGGCCTCCGTGCCGCTGACGGCGCTGAGATAGAGGCGCTTTTGCGGCGCGTTGAGGACGCTGTCGATGGCCGCCAGTTCCCGGTTCAGCCGTCCCGCCGCTGTCGGCGCGACGCCGATGCCCAGACGCATAAAGTCCCTTCGTTCGCTGTCGGTCAGGAGGCTCTTGGTCGCCTTTGCACTCGGGAAGCTCCCCTCTTTTGCCCCCAAAAGGAAAACGTAATCCGTGTCACAGCGCCGCTGGGAAAGCAGACTTCCCACGCTGACGCAGTCGAGACTGGCAGGGATGGTGCCCACGGAGCATTGAGACAGGGCCGTTCGGAAAATGCGGCAGAAATCCTCCGGGGAACGAACACTGGCGCCCAGGACGCCGTAGATTTGCTCCATCAGGCCGGTTAAAAGGGCGTAGACCTGAGTGTATTCCTGAGCCTGCTGCAGATTTCCTTCATGCTGCGCCGTTTCGGCGCAGGATTTCAATGTATCTTCCAGGCAGATGTTCTGAATAAAGGCATACAGCCCCAGGACCATCTCCCCCGTTGTCTTTGCGCCGCGCAGTGCAGCGCGCAGCTTCAGCAGCGGACCGATCACGCGCTTGCGGGCTTCGTTGAGGGATTCCAGTGCCCCGGCAGCGGACGCGCCGTTTCTTCGGTGCAGCCCGCCCGGATCCATGGTCCAGGTCTGCTCCCAGCGCTTGCCGCTGATGTTCCAGAGCAGAATATAGTCTTCCAAGCGGTCGCACAGTTCCCGCTCCAGCGGCACATAACCCGATTTTATATAGGCCAGAACTTCCTCCGTCTCCATGGCGCCGGAGGCAGCCTCCAGAGCGCTGAGCAGCATATGTACCACGCTCTGGCGCAGGATGTCCGTATCCCCGGCAAAATATGCAGGGATTTCGCTGCGTCCGAGGATAGATTCCAGCACCGGACGGTATTCGGCAAAATCCGCGCAGACAATGGAAACGTCCCGCCAACGCGCACCCTCCGACACCAGTCGCAGGATCTCGCCGGCTACGGCGCGGCACTCATGCTCCTTGTCCGGGCTGCTCAAAAACCGCAGCGCCTCCTGCTCACCGGGATAAGGCCCATCGCCGCCGGTAAACAGGTGCTTTCTCAGATAAGGCAGAGGCTGACTGTCCTCCTCCGCCGGGAGAGTGTGTATCTTCACTTCCTCGTTTTGCAGCCGCGCCCGGTTCAGGAGGCTCCTTGCCGTTTCCCGCGCCGCCTCGAACTGCTGGCCGCCGTCGCTCAGGCCGTCACATTGCAGGCAGACCGACACCCGGGCGCCGCCATTCAAAAGCTGGGCGATGATCTCCGTCTCGATGCCGTTAAAATCCGTAAAGCCGTCAAAGAAAAAGCATTTTCCAGCAGCAAAGTCCGAGTTTTCCAGCGCCGCGCACAGGCGGGTCAGCTTGCTGTCCGGTGTCTGGCCCAGATGGGCGCTGACTGCGTCCAGGCTCTCCATCAGGAGGGCAAATTCCTCCGTCTTTACCGCCAGGGTCCCTGCCATGGCTGCAGTGGCCTGACGCAGGCGTTCCGGGGTCACGCAGAAGCCGCGAAACTCGTCGAACATATCCAAAAGCTGCAATAAAAATTCCGGCCTGCTGACGCTGCTGCCGTAGATCTTCAGCCGTGAGCGCACCTGCTCCACCGCCAGAGACATCATGAGCAGCCGTCCTGCCGCGTCGGTCTCGCCGTCGGCAATGCCGCCCACCTGAGAGAACACCCGGTTTGCCAGGCGGGAAAAGCTCAGCACCTCCGCGTGGAGGCTGATGCTGTCGCCGCCGTAACGGCAGAGCGTCCGCTCCATAGAGTGGGAAAACTGCTCAGGCACCAGCAGATACAGACCGTCCTCGTCCTTTTCCGCACGAGTGCAAAGCTCTGTCAGCAGGCGCGATGTATTCACTTTTCTGTCAGTCGAAAGCCAAAGCTCCAGCATGCTTTTCACCTCACCACCATCATACCACACAAACCGTCAAAAAAACAGTTAAATTTGCAATGTGCCGGAAAGCCTATTGCCAGAACCGGGCCGCGGATGGTATATTGGTGACAGAAAAACCAGTTGCGGAAAGGAAACGGCTATGCTGTTGCTGTGACAGAGCCGTAGCTTCCGACAGAGTGAGGCCGGGCGGATATTTTCCCTTTCCGCTCAACCGGCGGCAGATTTAGGAAAGCCAGTCAATGAGCTGCTGGAGCCATTCAAAGGACTTGAAGCGCAGAGTGTACTCCTCCTCGCCACCGGAGATAAGCTCAGTTTCCGAATCCTCAAGACCTCCGACCTCGGCGCAGGTCTTCAGCGCATCGGAGGTCGCCGCCGTGCAGAGGGACGGGAACACCACACACCACCAGTTATGACCGCCGGCTGCGCCGATGGAAACGCGGAGTGCCGGATAGCTGCCCGCCGGAAGCGTGAAAGTATCGTAATACCTGGTCGGAAATTCCTCGATGCCGAGAGAAACGGCGACGGGATAGGGCTGTTCCTCTGTCGCCATGGCGGCAGAGGCGGCAGCCTCCACCTCCGACAGGTGCGCAGAGAGGACCGCTCTGGCCTCCTGTGCGTCGGTGCAGGAGGCGGTCAGGGCAGAGACCTCCTCCAAAACCGCGTCACGGATGCGGAGCTTTTGGGCCTGGTCGGCCTTCGAGTCGGAATTGGCAATCACATGGAGCCGCACCGTTTTTTCCGCCAGCGTCTGCTGGGTCCAGAGGGTTTCCACGCTGCCCAGCACCAGAGCGGTAAAGGCCACCAGCAGAACCCAAAGAAAGAATCTTTTTTTCATAAAAAACACCGTCCATATGTAGGATTTTCACCTGCATTATGGACGGTGTTTATAATTATTATACTTCATGCTGGCCTTGCCGGTGCAGAATCAAACGTTTTTTGCGATAAAAACGTCTGGATAATTCTCTTTGAGCATGGTGCAAGCCACGGCGGCGTATTCAAAGGAGTCAAAGATCCCGAACACCGCAGAGCCGCTGCCGGTCATCTGGGCGCCGTAAGCGCCGTAGGTCATCATGACGGATTTGATATAGTTGAGCTCTCCGCTGTTCTCCCCTGCCGCCTGTTCAAAGACGTTGCACAGGTTCTTTCCGATCTGCTCCAGATCGCCCCGCTGCAAGGCGGCGCGCATGGCGGTGTGGTCGGGGCGCTTGGCCACCGTCACGCCGTCCAGACGGGCAAAAAGCTCCGGCGTAGAAAAGGATATTTGCGGCTTGCAGACCACATAGAACATCTCCGGCGCGTCCGGCAGCTTGGTCAGGCGCTCTCCCCTGCCCTCCGCCAGCGCCGTGCCGCCCAGGACACAGAACGGCACATCGGAGCCGACCTGCGCGCCCAGCTCGCACAAGGCATAGACGGATAGCGGATAGTCCTTCCAGGCGTTGAGGGCCCGCAGCACCGCCGCAGCGTCGGCGCTGCCACCGGCCAATCCCGCCTGGGTCGGGATCCGTTTGGTGATGCGGATGTCAATGCCGTCCGGCTCACCGCCCAGACCGTCGAAAAACACCCGGGCCGCTTTCCAGGCAAGATTATTCTCGTCACAGGGAATACCGTCGCGGTCACAGGAAACACACCAGGGCCGCCCGGTATCCACGTCGATCTCCACGTCGTCGCGGATGGAGACGGTCTGCATGATCGAGCGCAGGTCGTGATAGCCGTCAGGCCGCTTTTCCAGAACGTCCAGGGTCAGATTCAGCTTGGCAAAGGCACCCTCCCGCAGGGTCATCATTTGATCTTTCTGCCCTCCAGGTAGTAGCGCTTCTCACGGCTGTGGCCCATGGAGAAGGTCTTGCGGGGCAGGATGCCGTCGGCAATGACGCCGCGGAAGAGCTGGCTCTTTTCCATGGCGGGAAGCAGGAAGCCGATGGCGTTTTCCTGACGGGCAAGGCCAATGAGGGCGTCGTCGTCATGGATATAGTCGATCTCGCCGTCGTGGTCCTTCAGATAGCCGTCCAGGAAGCCCTGGAGCACGCCCACGGCCAACTGGCTCTTGGACTTGTCCAGAGAAACGGTGCCGCTCTCCTGGCCGATATACCACTTGACCTCAAAGCCGCCGTCGGCACAGGCCTCGTTCTTGAGGACCTCCAGCAGGGCCTTCGGGTCGCACTTGGTGATGACGCGGTGGATGGGCTCAAAGACCTGGGCCTCGTCGTGGATATTCTCCAGCTCCACCAAGGCAAAACGGGCCGGATGGTTGGACAGGTCCACGCCGGGATTCTGGGCCTTCAGCTCCTCATAGCAGGACTTGGCCGTCGCCAGGGAATGGTTGCCGTCGCCCACGGCAAAGACCATGGGAACGCCCTTGAGGTCGGCGTACTTCTTGCCAACGTCGGCGCTGTAGTCCGTCAGACGGGCGTTGAAAGCCTCCGCCTCCTTGCCGTCGACCAGCCAGCCGGCGATATGGTTGCCGCCCTCCATCAGCTCAAAATCATAGAGCTTGGTGAGGCCGGACTTTTTCTCCGCGATGGGCTCAATGAGGACCTTGTCGTGGTCGTCGCAGAGCATGAGGATGTGGGGCA
>CALZCW010000034.1 GCA_945635805.1 uncultured Clostridia bacterium | reverse complement strand
TCTGGATCCTCCTTATCGCAATCGGCGTTTCCGCTGCCTCCTATACCATCTCTGAGGCCATGCCCTATCTGTATTGATGCATAATAAAACACGGCACGCTGCTTTTTGCGGCGTGCCGTGTTGTTTTTTATACCCTTATGTGAGCAGACGCCGGGCAAGAGCTTCGTTTTCGGCGGACAGACGGCGCAGACGCTGAATGTTCTCCGATTCAAAAGGCTCCTCCGCCATAGCCGCGTCGATCAGGTCAGCCAGCGCACCCAGGTTGACCTCCTGCAGGGGCAGATAGAGGTCCTGGCCCAGATAGTCCAGGAAGCCGCTGACCTTGGGATCATAGACGATGCCCACCACGGGAACACCCTGCCCCGAGGCGAAGATCAGCGTGTGCAGGCGCATGGAGATCACCAGGGACATCCGCCGCACCAGAGCCAGAATCTCAGCGCCGTTGGTCCCGGCGCTCAAGACCAGATGAGGGCAGTGGATCTTTTCCGCTACGGCCTTGACCGCCGCCTCATCCCTGGCGGGCTCCATGGCGTAGAGCAGGGGAATGAGGCCGTACTCCCGGTGCAGATATTCCGCCGCCGCGGCAAAAGCGCCGATCTTTTCCGTGAAGCCATCCCAGGGCCGCAGGGCGATCATGACGTAGGACTTGCCCTCCACCAGACCGCTGCGGCGCAGATAAGAACGCAGCTCATCGGTGTCCGGCGGGTCAATGAGCAGCGCGGGATCGGCATTGAGGTGGATCTCCGGCTCCGTCACGCCCAGCTGCTCCAGGGTGTCGATGGAGTAGCGGTCCCGGACGGAAATGGTATTGACATAGCGGTTCAGGACCTTCGCCGTCCGCTTCTGATTGCGCTCCTTGGAGATGGGGCCGATGCCGCAGCCGTAAAGCATGACCTTGCAGCCGCAGCGGTGAGCCTGCCGGATGCTGAACAGGTAATACAGCAGGGAACGGGTGCTGGTGGCGTCCTGCATCAGAGTGCCGCCGCCGCTGATATAGAGCTTGGTGCGGCGCAGGAGCCGCCCGATCTTAAAAACGGAGAAGGTATACACCGCGTCGATGCCCGCGCAGAGCTTGGTCTCCATGGGGTCGCGGCTGAGGGCGGTGATGGGCAGGTCCGGGTCGATGTGGTGGAGCTGCTCCACAATGGCGTTTAATATGGCGTTATCGCCGCTGTTGCCCTTGCCGTAGGCACCGCAGATGACCACGCCGTCCCGCAGTCCGGCAGGCCGCTTCGCCCGGCGGATGATAGTCTCGTAGATGGATTCCTGCTTGCTGACCATGGCTTCCAGAGAAAAGTCCCGACGGGCCTTTTCATAAAGCTTTTCGCCCATGGCGAGCCGCTCCTCCCGGTGGCGGGCAAAATAGACCATGTGGGAGGTCAGCTTTGCAACGTCCCGCGGTTCAAACAGCAGGCCATTGAAGCCGTCATCGATGAGATAGGGAACGCCGCCGACCCGGGAAGCGATGGTGGCGCAGTGCATCCTCGCGCCCTCGGTCAGCGCGTAGGGGAAGGTTTCCGACAGAGAGGTCAGCACGTTGACATCCAGGGCGTTGTAGAAGCTGTCGATCTGCTGTACCCAGCCGGCAAAGCACACTGTTCCGGACGGACACAGTTCCCGTGCCAGAGCGCGGATCTCGGCCTCCTGTTCGCCGTCGCCGGCAATGACCAGGCGGATGTTGGGACACTCCTCCACGGCCGCGGCAAAGGCGCGGATCAGCGTCGTCATGTCCTTGACCGGGTTGATGCGGGCGGCGATGCCGAAGACCACCGTGTCCTCTTCCACGCTCAGCCCGATGCTTTTCAGATACGCATCCCGGGGAACAATCTCCGGCCGGCGGGAAAAATCCACGCCGTTATAGAGGGTGTAGACGCGCTGCGGGTCGAAGCCGCGGGAAATGAGCAGGTCGGTCATCCCCGCCGACACGCCCACCCAGGCGTCAAAGCGCCGCAGGGCAATCTTGTTGATGTTGCCGTAGGTCAGAGCGGCCATGGGCCTGCCCAGGTAGTCCAGACGGTAGTCGCTGTGGATGGTGGAGATCACCGGCACACCGGCTTTTTTCCGCAGGAGCATCCCCATCATATTGGCCCGCGCGCCGTGGCAGTGGATGACCTGGTAGCCGTCGTGGCGGATCATGGCCAGAATCCGTTTTCCCGTGCGGAGCAGACTGCTGTCGGCAATGACCGTGGTGGGGATGCCCAACTGACGGGCTTCATCGGCAAAAGGCCCTTCGGTAAAACAGATGAGGTGGACGGTTTCGGTTTTGTTCAGTCCGGCCAGCAGGGAGAGAACGTGGGTCTTTGCGCCGCCTACGTCGCCGCCGGAGATCATGTGGATGATTTTCATAAGTCAGACCTCGGAGAATATCCTCTTGAATTTCTACTGCATATCTACTATAATATGATAAAATCTGTCGGCTCAGCCCGGTTGCGGCTGATTCATCAGACATTATTATAATACTTTTTCCGTTAAGAAGCAACGAGAATTACAGGAGGATACTATGAAATTATTCGGAAAAGGCGGCAAACTGAACGTGATTGACATCATTGTCATCCTGATTCTTATCGCCGCACTGGCTTTTGCGGCCTATAAGCTCCTGGGACCGGATACGGAGGCTCTGGACGCCAACGGTTCACTGTCCTCTCCCAACATCCGTTTCCAGGTGCTCTGCGAGGACATCCCCGTGGAACTGGCTGACAGCATTGTTTCCAGCCTGTCCTCTGAGGCGACGGTGATCGACGGTGTTGTCGTCCCGATGAACCGGATGTACAACAGTAACAAGCTGGTGGATGCCCAGATCACCGCCTGGGATATCCAGGCGGATGGTGAGGGCCGCGCTGACCTGTATCTGACCGTGGAGGCTGCGGCCACCGTGACCGGCGGAGCCTACTCCATTGTCACCCAGGAGGTTCGTCTGGCCAAGGAATACATTGTGAAGACCGTGGATGTGGAGATCACCGGCGTGATCTTCAGCATGGAGAAGCTGGGATGAACGAGCTTCTGACCACCTCCTTCCTCTGGCGCACGGTGACTGCGGCTGCTGCCTGGCTCCGGCGGTCGGCCTTGGGGCGGGGCATTGCGGCTCTGGGGAGGCTCTGGCGGCAGTCCTTCTTCTACGGCCTGTTCGCGCGGCTCCTGTGCCGCGACGCGGCGACGGAGAAGAGCGCTCTGCGGCGCGGCCTGGACCGCTGCAACGCCGCCCTGTGCCGTTTTGGGCAGAAGCTCATGCCCACGGTTCGGGGAAGCCTCCTCTACCGCGCCTACGGCGGACTGTTCCGCATGGGACGGGAGAGCTTTTTCCTGGGACGCCTCTCTGAAGGCGGCATGACGGCGATTCTGCTCCTGCTCGTCGCCGCCTACGCCCCCATTGACTGGCTCCTGCGGGATGTTCTGAGCCTGAGCGCCATATCCTCCGTCTGGGACGAGGCGCTGATGCTGCTGTGCTTCTGCTGGATTCTGCAGCGCCGCATCAATACGGCTTCACCGCTGAAAAGCGCCCTCAATCCGCTGGATCTGTATCTGATTTTCTACCTGCTGGTGGGCGGGGCGCTGCTGTGGCTCACGTCGCGGTTCTGGGACATCAACATCACCGGCTTCCGGGCATCCATGCAGTATATCCTGCTGTTCTTCCTGGTCACGCGGCTGCTGCGGGACGAGAGGGACCTGCGGCTGATGTACGACGCCATGGTCCTCATTGCCGCCGTCTTTGCCCTCCACGGCATCGCCCAGTTCGTCCTGGGGGTGGAGATCCCCTCCAACTGGCAGGATCAGGCGGAGACTGCCGTGCGCACCCGTGTGTTTTCCATTTTCGCCAATCCCAACATCATGGCGGCCTATATGCTGCTCTTTGCGCCCATGGCCATCGGCAGGGCCTACGACTGCAAAACGCCTGCAGGGAAGGTGTTCTTCTGGTTCTGCGGCATCTGTATGTGTGTTGCCTGCCTGTTCACCATGACCCGGGCGGCCTGGATGGCCCTGGCGATCGCGGCGGTACTGTTTGCCCTGATGATTGACCGCAAGCTGTTTGTCCTTATGCTTGTATGCGGCATCGCCGCCTGCTTCCTGCCCTTTGTGCGCAGCCGCATCGGCTATTTGTTTACACCTCAGTTCGCCGAATCCAACGCCCGCGCCGGCCGTGCCAAGCGCTGGGAGACGGCCTTCGGCTATCTGGATGAGAAGTACGCCTGGCCCTTTGGCCTGGGCTACGGCATCTTCGGCGGCGCCGTGGCGGCGCAGAACCCCATCAATCCGGATTTCAACTATATGTATGTGGACAACTATTATGTGAAGATCCTGGTGGAAAACGGCATTGTGGGCTTGACGGCGTTTCTCACCGCCGTCGCGGGGATTTTGGGCACTGGCCTGCGGAGTGTCGCCCGGTCCTACCGTCACGGCATGAAGCCGCTGTGCGCCGGAATGTTCTGCGGTCTGGTCGCGATCTTGATCCACAGCTTCTTTGAGAGCCTGTGGGAGGAGCCTTATATGATGGCGTTGTTTTTCGCCGTCGCGGGTATGTTAATTTTTGTCGGCTTTCTCTGGAAGCCGCAGCAAAAGGAGGAAAATTCATGATTTGCAGAAAATGCGGCAGAGAAAACGAGCCGGAAGCTGTTATCTGCGGCGGCTGCGGCGCGTCTCTGGTCAAAAAGAAGAAAAACAAGAACACTCTGTCTGTGGTGCTTTGCCTGGTGGCGGTGGCCCTGGTGGTGGCGCTCGTTGTGGTCCTGCTGCTGACTTCGGGTACAGGCGGAGAGGTTGAACTGCCCGTTTATGAGGCAAAGGCCCGGGATTTCGTCACGGCCTACTATTTCAACGACATGGAGAAGCTGGAGGAGGTCTGCCAGTACGATCTCTACGGATACATGGAAAGCTGGCTGGATTTCGGCGAGATCTCCGATTCCTGCACCGTCAGGACCGACAGCATCACCGCCTGTACGGAGAAAGCCGAACTAAATGGCCTCTCCGAGCGCATCAGCTACTATGGCAGCCGAGACAATGTCACCGCCGCCTATGAGGTGACGGTGGAATATGAGGCCAAGTGCGGCGGCAGGACGCTGTCCGGCACGGCTGACGTTACCGTCGGCGAGATCGAAGGTGCCTGGTATGTGGTATACTATGAAGGCCTGACGGACTGAGAAAGAGAGGAGAAATCGGAATGATCTGTCAATATTGCGGAAGAGAAATCGAGGACAACGCCACCTCCTGTGTCTACTGCGGCATGGAGGTGCCTGAGGAGAAAAAGCCGGAAGAACCGGCCCCCAAGCCTGAGAAAAAAAGCTCCAAGCTGGTGCCGATCCTGGCCCTGGTGCTGATCGTGGCCGTCATTGCGGCGGGATTGTACCTCTTTGTCTGGGGCGGCGACGGCGGAGAGAATACCGACGGCTCCGTGACCAGCATGCCCCGTCAGGAAATGCTGGACAGCCTGGAAAACTATAAGACCATCGGCGAGACCTTCGCCCGGAACGTGCTCCTGGGCAATGTGGACGCCATCTGCGAGGCGACCTATCCTGAACTGCAGGACGATTTCCGGGAGCTTTTCAGCAACCTGGATTTCATCTTTGAAAGCTGCACAGTGACCGGCAGCCAGACGGACAAGGTGCGCCGCGTGGACGTGCGGGCCTATGAAAGCGGCCTCTTTGAGGACTACGGCGTCACCGTGACCATGGACCACCTCTATCAGGTGGAGGTGGAATTCACCGCTGTCTATGAGGGCAAGGAGTATGGCGGGGCCATGGCGGTGCTGGTCATGGAGCTGGACGGCCAACGCTATGTGGTCCAGGCGGGCCTGACGGACATGGACGAGGAATTCTACAGGGATCATTTTGACCAGGGTGATTACTATTTCGACACCAACGGCGAGGAGTGATCTGACCGGAATAAGAGAAGCAGCCTTTGAAAAAAGGCTGCTTCTTTTGCATAAAGATTGGGCGCGCTGCGGTTTGCAACGCGCCCGAGAATCATTTCAATCAGTCGTAGGGATTGGGATCGTTTTCCAGAAGCTCCTGGGCTTCCTTTGCTGCCACGGGATCCAGATAGCGGAAGAACACGGTGGCGATTTGCGCACGGGTTGCAGTCTCCTGTGGCGCAAGACGGTTGTCAATGCCGGTGACGATCTTCTCGCCGATGGCCCATTTCAGAGCGCTGAGGGCATACTGGGAAACATCCTTGGCGTCGATATAGGCGGTGAGATTGCCCAGCGCAGCGGGTTCGCCGGCATAACGGTAGAGAACGGCGGCCAACTGCTCGCGGGTGATGGGAGAATGGGGATCAAACTCCGTGTCCGAAACACCCAGGACGATGCCCTGATCAGCGGCCCAGGCAACTGCGCTGGTGTACCAGCTACCGGTCTCCACATCCTCGAAGGGAAGTGCAAGACCCTTGGCGCTGGGAGAACCGGCGGCGCGGTAGAGAATGGTGACGACCATGGCACGGGTGACGTTGCCGTCCGGGTCGAAGATGTACTCATTCTCCTTGCCGACGCCGTTCATCAGACCCTGATGGAGGGCATAGACGATACCGGCACGGTACCAGGCTTCCTTCTCCAGGTCTGTATAGGAGGCGTAGAGGGGGCTGTCGCCGTAGGGAATATCCGGGGAAGGCGCAACATAATTGGGATCCTCCACACCGCAGTTGACGCAGATACCGCCGGAGAAGCTGTGGCTCAGAGTATCGGTAAAGTCGCTGCGGTAGGAGTAGCCACACTTGCTGCAGGTGTGGAGGGTATAACCCGGCTG
>CALZCW010000033.1 GCA_945635805.1 uncultured Clostridia bacterium | reverse complement strand
CCCAAGGACGGCAGATGGGAAAGCCTCGCCTCCGTCCGTGCCCTTTTGCAGTGGACGAAGAAATACCACCGGGAGGCTCTACCAAAGATTCGGGAGCTGCTGAAGAGCTACCCAAACGTGATCGGCATCTCCTCCAAAAAGGCGTTCCGCGCCTTATACACATAGAGACATAGAAAGCCGCTGCAAATCCTTGCGATTTGCAGCGGCTTTCAGTTTAGAAACTTAATCAAAAAACTATGTTTAAGATTTGTTTAAGTCTATTGACATGATGCAATTCTACAAATATAATTAATATGTAATATAGCGAAACAATTTAGATGCCCATATTATATGTCGCAAAAAGCACCGTCTGGAGGGGTAACGATGATGAAAGCTGTTTTTCGAAGCACCCGGCAGAAGCACACTCTTTGTTTGCTTCTTGCCCTCTGTCTGCTTCTCTCTCTTATTTTGACAGGCTGCGGCAATGAAGCGGCGCCGTCCGGCAGAGAGACCGCAGCCTGTTCGGTTGCATTTTATGCCCCGGTCACCTCCGACGAAGCCTATGAGATTTGCGCCATGCAGCGCACACAGAGCGGTCTGGCCGTTCTTTGCCGCGTGGGCAGCAACCCTTATACCTACGAGCTGATCACGCTGAATGACGATTTAACGCCTGCCGGCGCAAACATCCTTTCGGAAGATGTACTTAACCATCCGGTCGCTTTTGCGGAAGGAGATTCTCTCCTGCTATGGTGGCAGGACGATTCTGCCAATCTCGGCGTTGTGGAGCAGGACGGAGAAGTACTGTTTGAAACAACCTTCTCCAGTGATGCCTCGCTTCTTCAGAATTCGGAGGGGCTGGTATTCGCTTTTAGCGGCGGTCAGATCTTTACGCAATGCGGTGAGCTTCCCCTGCCCTCGCCGGAAACCGACGGCAATGTATGCTACGCTTACTGCATTTTTGAGCAGGAGGGCGCCGTCTACGCGATCCTCGCAGAGCAGAGCCAGAGACCTGCCGGGTGGGAAACGGTTGGGAATTACCTTTGCCGGCTCGACAGTGAGAACGCTCTCGTCCTCGGTGAGAAGCTGCCGCTGGAAACGGATATCACCGCCGCCTGTGCTCTGGATGGGACGCTCTATTTTGTCAGCAGAGATGTTGTCTACTCCTATGCAGACGGGCTCCTCAGCACCGTCGCTTCTCTAATCTCTCTGGGCATCCGGGGCGACTGTGTGGTTTGGATGGAGGCACGGCAGGACGGTTCTCTGCTCCTTGCCCTCAAGGATTCCCTGGCGTTGCTCACGCCGGACGCAGATACCGGCACTCGTCTGCTTCGTATCGCCACCTATGGCTCCGAAGCTCCCTCCATGCTTGCAGATGCCGTCACTTCCTTTAACCGCAGCAGCACAGACTTCAAAGCCGACCTGATCGTTTTTTCCTCCTTAGA
Source organism: uncultured Clostridia bacterium (assembly GCA_945635805.1). Classification (GTDB taxonomy): domain Bacteria; phylum Bacillota; class Clostridia; order Oscillospirales; family Oscillospiraceae; genus JAZOXB01. The sequence goes on along the minus strand of CALZCW010000033.1, from coordinate 5,479 downwards.
GACGCTGAATTTGTCCATCGCCTCCGGCGAGCAATATGACCTTATCTGCACGGGCGATGTCTCCACACTGCGCTCCTATGCGGAAAAAGGGGTTTTGGCACCCCTGGACGACATGGCGCTGCTGCAATCGGAGGAGCTGTTTCAAAACATTCTGGATGCCTGCCGAACGGAGGACGGACTGTATTACTTCCCGCCGTTTCCGTGTCTGAGCGGGATCGTGACGCCGGAGAGCATCGAAATCGGCAGCATTGACAGCCTGTTTGCCTGCTCTGAGGAAAACCATATTTATCTGTATAGCTATAAAGAGAGCGTTTTAACCAGCCTCCTGCAAGACGGCATTTCTCCATGGCTGGACCAGCCCGATGGGTTCCTGGATGAGAGCTTTCTGCGCTTGCTGGAATACTGCAACGGTTACTGCAGCCTGGATAACGTAGAAATGCAGCAGATGATAGAGGGAGCCGTGCCTGATTGGAAAAAGCTGCAATTCAGTAGTATTTCAAGCAAGTCCGATATCTATTGGGCAGACCAGGACTATTTCCCCATGGGGGAAAAGGCCGTCTGGCATCCTTCTCCCTTCAGCCCTTACAGCGGCCTGGTGATCCAGGATGCCGGCTTCGGCTATGTAGGTGTCTGCGAGGGCGGCTCCATGGAGGACGCGGAAATGTTCCTGGAATACCTTCTCTCGGAGCAATACTACGAGATGCTTGGCGTGGACAGTTACCCTGTCAGCAGTTATCCCTGTTTCCCCCTGCGCAAGCTCACGCAGACCTTTTCCGGCGACACCGGAGAGCGTCTGTATGCGTTGGTGGAGAGTGCAGATCATCTCTGCGGTGTAAGTCAAGAGGTCACTCGTATTATCTATGAAGAGACCGGGGCCTATTTCAGCGGCGACATAGATGTCACCACCTGTGCCCAGCGGATCCAGTCACGGGTGGATATCTACCTGGCGGAACAGGGCGATTAAGTTCACAAAAATACACTTTTTTGCGTAAGGAGGGAGAGCGGTTTGAAAAACAGGCTGTGCACTGTGCGCGGAAAGAGCGCCCTATTTCTGACACCGAGCTTGCTCGGAACGGTGATCTTGTTTGTCCTGCCCTTCTCTGTTGTGGTCTTTTACGCCTTGACGGATTACGGCAGCAAGGAATTTGCAGGTCTTGAAAATTTCTCCCGGCTGCTTCAAAACGATGCTTTTTGTCTGGCAGCGAAGAACACCGGTATCCTTTGTGCCCTTGCCGTTCCCTCCGCAGTGATTCTCTCCCTCCTGCTGGCCCTACTGCTGCAGGAGAAACTGCCGGGCAAATCAAAATTCCGCACGGCAATCCTGAGTCCGCTGTTCGTCCCGGTGGCATCCGTGGTCATGATTTGGCGGATACTGTTTCATGACAACGGCACGATCAATGCCTTGCTGACACAGCTCGGCGCTGATCCCATGGACTGGTTCCGCTCCGGTGCCGCGCGATATATGATCCTGCTGCTGTACCTGTGGAAAAACCTCGGCTATCATATGCTGCTGTTCCTGTCAGCCTTGTCGGGCGTCCCGCGGGAGATCAATGAAGCGGCCTCGGTGGACGGCGCGGGGTGCTGGCGGCGGTTTTTCAAAATCCAACTGTATTACATCTCCCCGACCATCCTGTTCGTCACCGTAATCAGCTTTATCAGCGCCATGAAAATATTCCGTGAGGTATATCTGCTGGCAGGCGCGTATCCCGGCGAGGCGCTCTATCTGTTGCTACACTTTATGAACACCACCTTTCATTCCATGGACTATCAAAAACTATGCAGCGCGGCCATTCTTTTGGCGCTTGCCATGCTGCTGATCATCGGTGTGCTTTACTTTGTGGAATCCCGATTCGGCAAGGATATGGAGGAGCGATGAAAAAGAAAAAACTGTTTTCTGCCATGCGTCTGGCCCTTTGCACGATTCTGGCGCTGCTGTTTCTCTTTCCCACGGTTCTCACGTTCTGCACATCATTTATGAGCAGCCGTGAGGTAGAGTACACCTATGGTGATGCAGTCGATTCAGGGCAGTACATCACCGAACCGGTGCAGATCAAGCTGATTCCGGATGTTGTTTCCGGAGAGCAGTATTCCAAGGTTTTGCTGCAAAGCCCGGATTATCTGCAAAAATTCTGGAATTCCGTCCTTCTGGTCGTGCCGATCACGCTGTTTCAGCTTGCGGTGGCAGCTCTTGCCGCTTACGGCTTTGCCCGCTATCGCGGCAAACTCCGGGCCATGATCTTTTTTGGCTACATCATCCTGCTGCTGATGCCCTATCAGGTCACTCTGGTACCCAATTATTTCTTTGCCAAATGGACGGGGCTTCTCAATACCCGTTGGGCGGTGATTCTGCCCGGGATTTTCTCTCCCTTCTCCGTCTATCTGCTCACAAAACAAATGCGGCGAATCCCAAAGAGCTATTTTGAAGCTGCGCGCCTTGATGGAGCCAGTGAATGGCGCATTTTTTCCGGCATTTGCCTGCCCCTGTGCAAAAGCAGTCTGGTGGGCGTTGGCTTGTTGGTGTTCTTTGATTACTGGGGGATGGTCGAACAGCCGCTGATCCTGCTTGAGAATGAGGCACTGCATCCCCTCTCTGTTTTCCTAAACAAGATCACAACGGGAGAGGTCGGCGTTGCTTTCGCCGCTGCCACAGTATATTTGGTTCCATGCCTGCTCCTGTTCCTTTACGGGGAAAAGGATCTCTGCGAGAGCAGCGCTGTCAGCGACATGGACGGTTAGGAGGTGCGAAGTATGACCCGAAAAAAAGTGATCCGCCTTGTCGGCGTCATATTTCTGGCTTTGCTTCTGATCCTGACCTTCTTTTCCAGGACGATCATGAACCGCTCGTTGCCGGTCGTCACGGTGCAGAAGGCCCGCTCCGGTGAGATCACACCCTACGTCACCGGCACAGGCATTGTGGAATCCGCAGGAGAAGTGCGGCTGATTCTGGAGCTTCCGGTACAGGTGCTTGCCATCCATGTTTCGCCCGGCGATGTTGTCCGGGAGGGAGAGGCACTGCTTGACGTAATCGTGCAGGATGACGGCACAATCGAGGCTCTGAGGGAGGAGTATGCTGAGGCGGAGTTCAACTACGATTATTCCGTTGCCGCAGCTGGCGGCTGGGCCGATAATCTGACGCAGATGCGCCTTTCCCACGAAAAGGAACAGCTCGATAAAAAGCTGGCGGAGCTTACGGCTGCCGAAGCGCTGTTGGGCGAAAAGACCTTATATGCAGATTGTGACGGGGTGGTAACGGAACTGCCGGTCATTGAGGGCGGCGTCTATGCGGCAAAGGCACCGCTATGTATCCTGCAGGCTTATGCGGAATCCTACCTGCTCCGCTATACCGTCACAAAAGAAGCTGCGCAAAAGCTGCATCTCGGAGATACGGCGCAGTATACCGGCGAGGACGGCCTCCTGCATGAGGCGCAGCTTTTGCAGATTTTCCCCGTCAGCGGCGATCTGGAAGACGGGTTGACCCTTGTTTTTACCGTAACGGAGGTCCAGCCCGGACAGATCATGACGCTGGCCGTCGTTCAGAAGACCGTGCGGTACGAATGTACGGTTCCAAATTCTGCGGTCTTCCACGACAGCGACGGCAAGGCGTATGTCTTTGCCCTTGCCACGGAGGATTCTCCTCTTGGATACCGCTATTACCTGGAGCGTACCTCTGTCACCATTCTTGAAAGCGACGACGCCCGCACCGCCATTAAGCCTGACCTGGATCCCGACGTCTATATCGTGACCTATGCCGAGGATTCACTGGAAAACGGTATGCAGGTCCGAATCGAACATTGACAGACCGGAACGGTCTTATAAAAGCGCCCTCCCGTGTGAAACGGGAGGGCGCTTGCAGTTTTTGCTTTATAATCTGCGGCAGGAAGCTGTTTCCGTTCCGGCTTATTCCCTGCGCAGGGCTTCGATGGGGTTGAGCTTGGAAGCCTTTATCGCCGGGACCAGGCCGAAGATCAGGCCGATGAGGATGGAGAAGATGGCCGCGGCCAAAATTGCCGGAACGCTGATGGCCGATGGCGTGTCCATAAACTGAGCGATCAGCTTGGAAAGGCCGATGCCGCCCAACACGCCCAGCAGACCGCCGATGCCCGTCAACACCGCAGCTTCCGTCAGGAACTGAGTCAGGATCCGGCGGCGTTTTGCGCCGATGGCCTTGCGCAGACCGATCTCATGGGTGCGCTCGGTGACGCTGACCAGCATGATATTCATAACGCCGATGCCGCCCACCAGCAGAGAGATGCCGGCGATCCAGATGAGCTGGTTGTTGGTGGCGCTGCTCATCTCCTGGAGCTGCTCGGCCTGCTTGAGCAGGTCGTCGCTGCGGTAGGAGAAGCCGTTCTGGGACGCCTGCGAGGCGATCAGATGCTCCGTGAGATAATCGGCCACCGCTTTACCGGCGCTGGTCATCTCGTCGGTGGAGGAAGCACGCACCGCCGCGCTGTGAGGCTCGTCAAAGCGGTAGGCTACCGGCCATGTGCTGTCAGGCAGGAAGAAGGTCCCGCCGGCCGTGTCCATATAGAGGTAGTAATCCGACACGGAGTTGATGACAGGCTCGAACTCCGACGACCGTGCCACCACGCCGACAACGGTGAACGGCTCGTTCATGACCTCCACCACCTTGCCGATGGGCGATTCGCTGCCGAAAAGGATCTGGGCCGCTTTGTCGTCCAGGATCACGTTCTTTTTGGCGGAAGCGAAGTCCTTCTCCGTAAAGCCGCGTCCCTGCCGGACCTGGTAGTCGTTAACGAAGAAGTAGCTTTCGTCGATGCCGTAGAGCTTACCGCTGAAAGGGGTGTTCTGATAGAACACATTTTCGGCGTAGCTGCGGAAATGGTAGAAGGACACGTCCTCCACACCGTCCAGCTTCAGCAGCTCGCTCTTATCCAGCCGGTCTGCCGTGGCTACGCCGGAGGGATTGCCGTTGTAGCCCAGCTCATAGGTGCCGTCATTCTGATAGAGCTGGACCGTAACCACGTTATTGCCGGCGCCGATGAGGTTCTGCTTGATCTGCTCGTTGGTGCCCTTGATGCCGGAAATGATGGTGATGATGGAGGCAATGCCGATGATGATGCCCAGCATGGTCAGGAAGGAACGCATCTTGTGGGCAAAGACGCCGTGCAGCGCCTGAGAAATACTTTCAAACACAGTGCTCTCCTCCCCTCTTAATACCAATAGTTTTCAGGTTCCGCCTCCACGGTGGGAGCGCCCTCCTTGACGTCCTTGCCATAGGGAAAGGCGATGAAGTCCTCCTCCGTCAGGTCGCCGTAGATCGCCGTATAGCTGTTCCAGAAGCACTCGCCGGTGCGGACGTTCACCTTGACCAGATTGCCGTCCTCACCCCGTTTGTAGACGTAGGACTGGCCGTTTTCCGTGCGGATATACATATTGTCCAGATAGAGCTTGCCGCTATTCTCCTCGCCTGAGGTAAAGGTGACGCTGACGTACTCGTTTTCCGTCAGGCCCGCGT
>CALZCW010000032.1 GCA_945635805.1 uncultured Clostridia bacterium | reverse complement strand
GTCAAGGGCGGCAATGTGGAGGAAGCACCCTTTACCGATTGCGCCGCCGGCGTCATGGTCAACTCCGATTTCCTCAACGGCCTGAGCGTGGAGGAGGCAAAAAAGGCCATGATTGACTACCTGGAGCAGAATGGCCTCGGTGAACCAAAGGTCAATTTCAAGCTCCGCGACTGGGTCTTCTCCCGTCAGCGCTACTGGGGCGAGCCCATCCCCATCGTCCACTGCCCCAAGTGCGGCACCGTCCCGCTGGATGAAAAGGATCTGCCGCTGCTGCTTCCCGAGGTGGAGAGCTACGAGCCGACAGACGACGGCCATTCGCCCCTGGCGAATATCACCGACTGGGTCAACACCACCTGCCCCAAGTGCGGCGGTCCTGCAAAGCGGGAGACTGACACCATGCCCCAGTGGGCCGGTTCCTCCTGGTATTTCCTGCGCTATATGGACCCCCACAATGACGAAGCCCTTGCTTCCCGGGAGGCCATGGAATACTGGAGCCCTGTGGATTGGTACAACGGCGGCATGGAGCACACAACCCTCCATCTGCTCTATAGCCGCTTCTGGCACAAATTCCTCTATGACATCGGCGTGGTGCCCACCAAGGAGCCTTACGCCAAGCGCACCAGCCACGGCATGATCCTGGGCGAGGGCGGCATCAAGATGTCCAAATCCCGCGGCAACGTCATCAACCCCACCGACGTCATTGCCGAGTACGGCGCGGACACCATGCGCACCTACATCATCTTCATCGGCGACTTTGAAAAGGCTGCCTCCTGGTCTGCCAACGCGGTGAAGGGCTGCAAGCGCTTCCTGGACAAGGTCTGGAATCTGGCGGAGACGGTCAGTGACCACGAAACGGCCTACAGCGCGAAAAACGAGGCGATTTTGCACAAGACCATCAAAAAGGTCACGTCGGATATCGACGCTCTGAAGGGCAATACCGCTCTGGCTGCCCTGATGACCCTGACCTCCACCTTGACGGACAACGGCTGCAATGCGGCGGAGCTGAAGACCCTGCTCCAGCTTCTCAGCCCCTTTGCGCCCCATATCTGCGACGAGCTTTGGGAGCTCCACGGCTATGAGGGCATCTGCTCCGTGTCCGCCTGGCCTACCTATGACGAGGAAAAGTGCAAGGACAGCGAGATCGACATGGCTGTCCAGGTCAACGGCAAGCTGCGCGGTACGATCCATGTGCCCGCCGATCTGGACAATGACAGCGTAGTCGCTGCGGCGACCTCCGACGAGAAGATCGCCCGCTTCCTGGAAAAGCTCGGCGGCAGCGTCATCAAGACCATCGTAGTCAAAAACAAGCTGGTCAATTTGATCGTTAAGTAGGGAAGTCCTCAATAACGGAAAAAATCCGACGCATTTTACAAAAAAAGCAAAAAATTTTGTAGATATTGCTTGACTTTTCCCGTTGACGTCATTATAATGATTGTTGCCGTGAAACGGCCCTGAAAGCATCCTGGATTGAGCCGGATGCGTCGGAGGGAGGGAAATCAATGTCTGAAATCCGTGTCAAAGAGAACGAGTCTTTGGAGAGTGCTCTGAAGCGCTTCAAGAGAAGCTGCCAGAAGGATGGCGTTATCGCCGAGGTCAAGAAGAGAGAGCATTATGTCAGCCCGAGTCTCAAGCGGAAGCAGAAGTCCGAAGCTGCTCGTAAAAATAAGAGAAGAGGCTATTGATTTTCCGCATTCTCGAATTTTAAGCTCCCTGCAAAATGCAGGGAGCTTTTTTGTTGCATTCAGCGTTATTTTATTGTAAGATAATGAAAGAATAGGGGGCATTGTTATGTTGAATCTGACGAATCGTGTCATCTCCGCCCTGGAACGGGGAGAAAAAGTTGTACTTTGCACCATTCTGGCCAGCTCCGGCTCTTCGCCGCGGGGTGCGGGCGCCCGTATGGCGGTCTTTGCTGACGGCAGCACGATGGGTACGGTCGGCGGCGGCGCGGTGGAGCTGATCGCGGCGAAGGAGGCTCTGGAGGTTCTGAAAACGGGGCAGACCCGCGTTCGTGCTTTTTGCCTCGCGCCGGAGCAGGTGGCCTCCATTGGCATGATCTGCGGCGGCAACGTAACGATCTACTACCAGCTTTTGACGGCGGCTGAGCTGCCTACGCTCTATGAAATGCGCATTGCCTTGCAGACCAACGCCAACAGTTGGCTGTATCTGAAGATCGTGGGCGGCGTAGTGGAGGAATTCCGTATCCTGGACCAGGATCAGGCAGATTCTGAGCCGGAGCTTTTTTCCACCCGTGCCGTTTTGTGCAAGGGAGAACCTCTGCGCTATGCGGAGCCTCTGGTGCGCGCAGGCCGCGTCTATGTCTTCGGCGGCGGCCATGTAGGGCAGGCACTGGTGCCGGTCCTTTCCAATGTGGGTTTCCGCGTGACCGTCTATGATAACCGGCCTGAGCTGGCCAATCAGGCCCTTTTCCCGGCAGCGGATGAGGTCATTCTCGGCGACTACAGCGATATTTTCTCCCATGTGACCCTGACAGAAAACGACTATGTGGTCATTATGACGCCCGGACATCAGGGGGATTACGCGCTGCTGGAGCAAGTCCTGCGAACAAAAACGAAGTATGTCGGCTGCATCGGCAGCCGCCACAAGATTGCCCGCACCCAGCAGCTTTTGCGCGAGGCGGGCATCTCCGAGGAAGCCATTGCCTCGGTCCATTCACCCATTGGGCTTCCCATCTCGGCGGAAACACCTGCGGAGATCGCCATCAGCATCGCAGCGGAGATGATTCAATGCAGAGCGGAAAAATAATGCAGTTCTGGTCGGCAGAGGCGGCAGGCTTTATGGCCGATGCCACGGAATACAGCGATTTCCATCAAAAACTGACGGAAACCCTGCTGCCCTATCTGCCGAAGGACGGCCATATCTGCGACGCCGGCTGTGGTTTGGCGGCCCTGGGGCGCGAGCTGTCCGCCCACTGCGCCCGGGTGACGGCCATTGACAGCTCTGAAATTGCCGTGACTGCGGCGAAAAGAAAACCGCTGCCGGAGAATATGGAGGTCCTCTGTGCCGACCTGCACCAGGTAAAGCAGACCTTTGACGCCATGATCTTCTGCTATTTTGGCCGGATCGGGGAGATACTGGACATTGCGGGAAAAAACTGCCGTGGTAAAGTCATTATCATCAAGCGGAGCTGCACCGAGCACCATTTCTCGCTAAGCAAACCCACTCGAAGCTATGCCCCGGATATGACAAGACAGACTCTGGACGCTCTGGCGATCCCGTGCCTGCAGCGGCATTTGTCTCTGGAATTCGGACAGCCGTTTCGCTCTGTCGATGACGCGGTGGCCTTTTTCCGGCTCTATGACCACGGCACGGAGCCTGTGACGGCGGAGCGGGTCCTGTCCCGTCTGCAGCCCGTCAGCCATCCGGTCTACCGTTATTATCTGTCGGAGCGCCGGGAGATGGAGCTTTTTGTTCTGGATGCCGCAGATGTCCGTGCCGGACAAAAAGACGCAGATACCGCAGCGCTCACATAAGGCAAAATCAGGGTGCGTTCGTGATAGAACGCACCCTGTTTTATACGTGGACCTTTTGCCTATTGGTCATTTTATATAGTTCCTCGACGGCAAGGCGGGTCTTGGCGACGATGTCGCCGCAGTTTTTGGGGAAGCAATAGTAGAGCATATCCGGCTTGCCGATGCAGATAACGTCCCCGATCTCGTACCAGTAGAAATCGGAATAGAGACTGTAGGACGCAGCCGGCTTCTGCCGGTAGTCCAGCTTGCCGTCACATCCGACCAAACGGAAGCCCTCGGTGTCATGGGTCAAGCGGCCCTCACCCACGAGATAAACGGCCTTAGTGTCCCGCAGAACACCAATGTCCACAGCCACATCAAGCCGGTAGCTGCCGTCTTCCAATTCCTTGTGTACGCACTCCCGTTCCCAGCGATACCAATCCGGCACATGGGAAAACCGCGCCTCGCCGCTCACTGCGCGAAGCGTCCCTTCTTCCGTCAACTCATAGGTCTGACCGCAACGTTTGCAGGTAATGGTCACGCCTTTGCCCTCCATTTTACCCTCCTGCAGGCAATGGGGGCACTTATAAAGCACCCGATTCAGATGATCGGCGCGGAAAGGCTCTGTGACCTTCAATGCGTGCTCCTGCTGCCAACGGAAATTGTCAAAGGTAAAGCGTTCTTTGAGCACGGCAGAGAGCTGGGCAGGGGATTTTTCCATGATTTCGTCTGGAGATAAAAGGTATTCCACCTCTGCGCTGACGGGCACGTCGCGGAGCTGCAGATTATTGTAAAGTGGATCGCGGAGAAAAGCGCCGTAGGTTCGCACCATTACCACGGGGACATTCAGCAATTTCAGGCATTTTCCGACACTCTCCGGCAGGGGCGTGGCGGTGCCGTCAAAGCTGTAGCTGGCCTCGGGAAACATGAGAATGGAGCTTTTCAACTGGCGGACGGCGTAAACCATATCGCGTACCAAGGCGTAGTCGGTAACGAATTTTGCCGTGGGAATACAGCCGAGACTGCGCATAAGCCACTGCTTTCCGACAAAGCCGTCGGAGGTGCAGACGATGCTCAGCGGGCGCGGATAAAAGACCCGGGAGGCGATTTTCAGATCTATGAAGCTGGAGTGATTCATCAGGATCAGACAGGGTTCGCCTTTTTTCAGCCGTTCCATACCGATGCTGCGGTAGGAAAAATGTACCTTTTTCAGATCGCCTGCGGACAAAATACGCACCAGAGAGCGGAACAGGAAGCCCGGGCGCTTTGGCTTGGGTCGTTTGGGCTTGGGCAGCGCAAGAACCTCCTCGTAGGTCAGCGGCATGGTTTTGATTTTCATGGCGGCCTCCAAATATCGAAATCCGTGGTTTTTTGTCATTATATCACAGAAAACGGATTTCCCGCAATATTTGAGAAAAACTTCTTGCATTTTTCGAAAAACGTGCTATAATAACCGTGCTACGGAGGCTTAGCTCAGCTGGTTAGAGCGCCTGCTTCACACGCAGGAGGTCGATGGTTCGAGTCCATTAGTCTCCACCAGAAAATCCCGAATGCACGCGCGTTCGGGATTTTTGTCTACCCGCGCTTTGTGTAGCGGCGGCGCTGATGCTGTCGGAAAACCGTGCGGCTGGACCGTATTCTTTACAGAAAAGAGCAACAGACTTGAAAACAAGTGATTTTTACTATGATCTGCCCCAGGAGTTGATCGCCCAGACGCCGTTGGAGCGCCGCGATGCCTCCCGTCTGCTGGTGATGCACAAGCAGGACGGCTCACTGGAGCACCGGCATTTTTACGATCTGCCGGAATATCTGCGTCCCGGCGACTGCCTGGTGATGAATGACTCCCGCGTGATCCCGGCCCGTCTGCTGGGCAAGCGGGTCCCCTCCGGCGGGGCTGCGGAGGTCCTTCTGCTGACGGACAAGGGCGGCGGCGTGTGGGAGTGCCTGGTCAAGCCGGGACGGAAGCTGCAGGCCGGTGCGGAGCTGTCCTTCGGCGACGGCGCGCTGACTGCCACGGTGCAGGAGGTCCTGGACACGGGCAACCGCCTGGTGCAGTTCCACTATGAGGGTATCTTTCTGGAAATCCTGGAACGCCTGGGGAAAATGCCACTGCCGCCCTATATCAAGGCGGAGCTTACCGACGGGGAGCGCTATCAGACCGTTTATTCCAAGGTGAATGGATCTGCCGCCGCGCCCACTGCGGGTCTGCATTTTACCAAGGAGCTTCTGCACAAGATAGAAGAAATGGGTGTCCGTCTGGCCTATGTCACGCTGCATGTGGGCCTGGGAACTTTCCGCCCGGTCAAGGTGGAGGACGTGACGGAGCATCATATGCACAGCGAATTCTGTATGCTCTCGGCGGAAACGGCGCGGCTCCTCAACGAGACCAGGCAACGGGGCGGCCGCATCATCTGTGTCGGGACGACCTCCTGCCGCACTTTGGAGTCTCTGGCCGACGAGAACGGCGTTTTCTCCGAAAAGTCCGCCTGGACGGACATTTTCATCTATCCTGGCTACCGCTTCAGGGCCATGGATGCTCTGATCACCAATTTTCATCTGCCGGAAAGCACGCTCATTATGCTGGTGTCTGCCTTTGCCGGCTATGATCCTGTGATGAACGCCTACCGCGAAGCCGTCGAAGAACGCTACCGGTTCTTCAGCTTTGGCGACGCGATGCTTATCGTGTGAGGTAATTATGTTTCAACTGCTGAAAACGGAAGGAAGGGCGCGCCGTGGAGTATTTACCTGCGCCCACGGCACGGTCCAGACGCCGGTGTTTATGAATGTCGGCACTCAGGGGGCCATCAAGGGCGCCCTCAGCGCGGCCGATCTGAAAAACATCGGCTGTCAGGTGGAGCTTTCCAACACCTACCATCTGCATCTGCGGCCCGGTGACAAGGTGGTCCACGATCTGGGCGGGCTGCATAAGTTCATGACCTGGGACGGGCCGATTTTGACCGATTCCGGCGGCTTTCAGGTCTTCTCTCTGGCCAGTCTGCGGAAAATCAAGGAGGAGGGCGTCTATTTTTCCTCCCACCTGGACGGACGGAAAATCTTTATGGGCCCGGAGGAGAGCATGCAGATCCAGTCGAATCTCGGTTCGGACATCTGCATGGCCTTTGACGAGTGCATCGAGAATCCGGCGCCCTATGACTATGTGAAAGCCTCCGTCGGCCGGACCTACCGCTGGCTGGTGCGCTGCAAGGCAGAGAATGCCCGCCTCAACGGGCTGGAAACGACGGTCAACCCCCAGCAGATGCTCTGGGGCATCAACCAGGGCGGCACCTACGCTGACCTGCGCATTGAGCACATGAAGCAGATCGCCGACCTGGATCTGCCCGGGTATGCCATTGGTGGACTGGCAGTAGGGGAGAGCACTGAGACGATGTATGAGATCATTGAGGCGGTGGAACCCTATATGCCGAGAGAAAAGACGCGCTATCTTAT
>CALZCW010000031.1 GCA_945635805.1 uncultured Clostridia bacterium | reverse complement strand
AGTGCCATGGAGAGCATTATGAACGCCATCCGCGCAATTCGCAACCGCCGCGCGGAGATGAACGTGCCGCCGTCGAAGAAATGCACCCTGTATATCGTCACCAAGACCCCGGAGGTCTTCGCATCCGGCACGGCCTTCATCACCCGCCTTGCCTACGCCGATGAGGTGATTATCGCCGAGACAGAGCCTGCGGGACATGAAAGCATGGCTTCCTGCGTCACCCATGACGCGTCGCTTTATATGCCCATGAACCAACTCGTGGACGTGGAGGCAGAGCTGGCGCGCATTGCCAGGGAGAAGGAAAAGACGGAGAAAATGCTCGCCTCCATCCGCGGCAAGCTCAGCAACGAGGGCTTTGTGGCAAAGGCGCCCGAGGCCGTTGTCAACGCCGAGCGCGAGAAGGCGAAAAAGTATGAGGCGCTTCTGCAGCAGCTCAATGAGAGCGAAGCAAGAATGAAAGCCATTTGACATGATTGAGGACGGCTCTGTGCATTGACGCAGAGCCGTCTTTTTGTCTGTAAAAAAATCGTCCGGCCGGGAGGTCGATACGGCGAAAAAACAATTTGAATTTTTGTTATTTCTTCTTTATTTCCATTGCGGTTTCGTGTATAATACCTATTCAGAGAATTATACGTTCAGTGCTTCGGGCGGACGCGCCCATATAACGACTTTGATGGAGGGATACGCTGATGGAAGGAAAGAAAGAAAAGCGGAGCTTCCTTTACGATATATATTCGCTGCTGCATGATCTGGTCTACATTCTGGCGGCCATCACTTTGGTGTTCGTCTTTTTGGTACGCCTGGTGGGCGTCAATGGGGAATCCATGCTGCCCACCCTGTATCACGGCGACTATCTGGCCCTGCAGAGCAACGTCATCATGGGCGATCTGGAATACGGCGATATCGTCGTCGCCCGCAAGCTGGAATTCCGCGACGGCGAGCCCATCGTCAAGCGGGTCATTGCCACCGAGGGCCAGACGGTCCGCATCGACTATGACAACAACGGTGAGCTCTACGTCAGCGTAGACGGCGTGGTTCTGGATGAGCCGTACATCAATGAAGAAATGCTCCCCATCTATGAGGTTCCCATGGAGGTGACCGTGGAGAAGGACTGCATCTTCGTCATGGGCGACAACCGCAACCATTCCTCCGACAGCCGGGTGGAGAGCATCGGGCAGATCAAGCTGGACCAGGTCTTGGGCAAGGTCCTGTGCATCATCCTGCCGGGCAAGGATGCGGTCACCGGCGAACGGGATTTTGGCCGTTTCGGAGCAGTTTCCTGATGGACGAAAAAATGAACATCCAGTGGTATCCGGGCCACATGACCAAGACCCGCCGGAAGATGGAGGAGGACCTGGAGCTGGTGGACGCCGTGTGCGAGCTGCTGGACGCCCGGATCCCCATTTCCAGCCGCAACCCGGATATTGACGCCATCTGCGGAAGCAAGCCGCGCATGGTGATTCTGAACCGTATCGACCTGGCAGACCCCGACGCCACGGCGAAATGGAGCGAGTATTACAAGGCCCGCGGGCTGACCGTGCTGCGGACCGACTGCAAAAGCCGCAAGGGCATCGACCGCTTCATTCCGGCGGTACGGGAGCTTCTGGCGGAGAAGCTGCAGCGCTATCAGGAGCGGGGCTTTGTCAACAAGCCATTGAAGCTGATGATCGTCGGCATCCCCAACGTGGGAAAGTCTACCTTTATCAATCAGGTGTCCGGCCGTAAGGGTGCCAAGGCGGAAAACCGTCCCGGCGTGACCCGTGGAAAACAGTGGGTGACGGTGGACAAGGGCCTGCTGCTTCTGGACACCCCCGGCATTCTGTGGCCCAAGTTTGACGATGAGGAGGTCGGCCGGCGTCTTGCCTATACCGGGGCGGTAAAGGACGACATTCTTGATGTGGAGACGCTGGCCTGTCATCTGATCGCGCTGCTCTGGCGGCGCTACCCGGAGGCTCTGCGGCAGCGGTACAAGATCGATCTGCCGGAGGATGCCCCCGGCTGGGAGCTTTTAACCGAGGCCGGAAGAAAGCGCGGCTTCCTCCTTTCCAAAGGCGAGATCGACACGGAACGCATGGCGAGGATCTTGCTGGAGGAATTCCGAAGCTGCAAGATCGGACGATTTACCCTGGAGGTGCCCGGCGATGACCTATGAACTGATCCGTGAGATATTCAACCAGTGCAGCAACAACCAGATGCGGGACGTTTTCGTGTCGGAGATCGAAACGGACGACACGGACAGCGCCGCGAAAGCATACTGCACCGGCAAGGACTATACAATAGATAAGACCGTGCGGGAGGACGGCACCGTGATCTACGACCTGGTGGTCGACGGTCTGCGGCAGCGCCTGAGCTTCACGCCGGATTGAGGAAACAATATGAGTGAGCTTTGGAAGTATGAACACGCGGCCCTTTCAGAGGGGTATTCCCTGATCTGCGGCGTGGATGAGGCCGGCAGAGGTCCTCTGGCAGGGCCTGTCTGTGCCGCCGCTGTGATTTTGCCGGTGGATCTGGAGATCGAGGGGTTGAACGACTCCAAAAAATTGTCCGATGCCCGCCGCCGTGCGCTGTACGATGTGATCGTGGAGCAGGCGGTTGCCTACGGCATTGCCTTGGTGGATGAAAAGACCATCGATGAGATCAACATTCTGCAGGCGACCTTTCTGGCCATGGGCCGCGCCGTTGAGCAGCTTGCCGTAACACCTGACCTTGCGCTGGTGGATGGCAACCGGGAGCCGGACTTCGGCGAGATTCCCGTGCGCACCATTGTCAAGGGCGACAGCCTCAGCGCCAATATTGCCGCCGCCTCCATTTTGGCAAAGGTCACCCGTGACCGCTTTATGGAGGAGCAGGACGCCCTCTATCCCCAATACGGCTTTGCCGTACATAAGGGCTACGGCACCCGCGCTCATTATGACGCCCTGCGGGAATATGGCCCGTGCCCCATCCACCGCCGCACCTTCTTGAAGAAATTCTATGGCAACTGATCTGCTGGGGCCTTGGGGCGAGAGCCTTGCGGCGGAGTATCTGCGGAAAAAGCACTATGAGCTCGTCGGCGTCAACTACCGATGCCGCTTCGGCGAGATCGACATTATCGCGGAGAATAAGAAATATCTGGTTTTTGTCGAGGTCAAGCTGCGCAAAAGCGCAAAATTTGCCGAGGCCATGGAATTTGTCGACCGGCGCAAGCAGGAGCGTCTGCGCCAGACTGCGGCGATGTATCTTGCCCAGCACGAGACGAATAAGCAGCCCCGCTTTGACGTGATCGAGGTCTATGCCCCCGAGGGGCTTGCCACAAAAAAGCCGGAGCTCCGGCATTGGGAGGACGCCTTTGAATCGGATTCGTTTCTTTGACGGACACTGCGATACGGCTTTCGAGCTTTGGTACCGTGGGGAACAGCTTGCGGAAAACACCTGCCATATCGACCTTGGAAAGGCGTCTGCCTTCCGGGCTTACGCGCAGGTGTTTGCTTTTTGCAGCTACGCCGGATGCAGTGAAGGCGCACCCTGCACCGTGGAGGAAATGCTGACCCTGCCGCTGAAAAAGCTGCGGCAGGAGGTCGAACACAACGCCGACCGGATCGCCTTTGCAGCCACGGCGGAGGAAGTCACGGCGTTAAATGAGAAAGGGAAAACTGCCGCGCTGCTGTCCGTTGAGGGGCCGGAGGTCATCGGCTGTGACCCGGCGAGGCTTGCGTTTCTGAAGAACGAGGGCTTTGTTATGACAACCCTGACCTGGAACGCTGACAACGCTCTGGCAGGCTGCCACAGTTCCACACAGGGCCTTTCTGCCCGGGGCGAGGAGTTTGTCAGAACGGCGGAGAAACTTGGAATTCTGATCGACGTCAGCCATCTGTCTGAGCGGGCTTTTTGGGATCTGGCCAGAATTGCCCGGCGTCCCATTCTTGCCAGCCATTCCAACTGCCGGGTGCTGTGTGAGCATACCCGTAATCTGACGGACGATCAGCTACGCGCCGTTGCGGAAAGCGGCGGCACGGTGGGTCTGAACCTTTACCCGCCATTTTTGGGCGAAAACGCCGATTTTTCCGTGTTACAGCAGCATTTGGAGCATATGCTCCGGCTCTGTGGGGAGGATCATGTGGCCATCGGCGGCGATCTGGATGGCTGTGAGGAATTGGCGGGCGGTTTTTCCGACCTGTCGGATTTTGCCGGTTTTTATGAGTTTTTGCGCGGGCAGGGCTATGCGGAAGCGCTGCTGGACCGCATTTTCTATACCAATCTGCTCCATCTTTTCTGAAAGGAGGCGGTCGGATGGCCCTTTATGCCATTGGCGATCTGCATTTGTCCTTTGGCTCCGATAAGCCCATGGACGTGTTCGGCGGCGCGTGGAACGGCTATGTGGAGAAGCTCCGTGAGGGCTTTTCCGTCATTGGGCCTGAGGACACCACCATCCTGCTGGGCGACCTCTCCTGGGCCATGGACCTGTCGGCAGCCAGAGAGGATTTTGCCTTTATCAACGCCATTCCGGGCCGCAAGATCATCCTCAAGGGCAATCACGATTATTGGTGGACCACGGCAACGAAATTCTACAAATTTTGCGAGGAAAACGGCTTTTCAGACATGTACGTCCTGAACAACAACGCCTACGAATATGAGAATATCGCCATCTGCGGCACCCGGGGCTGGTTTTTTGAGGAGGACGCGGCGCTGGGCAGTCACAACGACAAGGTGTTCAAGCGGGAACTGATCCGCCTGGAAACCTCGTTAAAAGCGGCAGGGGAGAGGGAAAAAATATGTTTTCTCCATTATCCGCCCCGGTACAGCGGCTATGAGTGCCCCGAGATTCTTGCGCTGCTGAAGCGCTACGGCGTCACCCTCTGCTGCTACGGCCATCTCCACGGCGACAGCCACAAGCTGGCCCTGGAGGGGCTGTTTGACGGGGTGGAATACCGGCTTTGCGCCGCGGATTTTGTCCGTTTTTGCCCAATTCGTGTGAAATAGCCGGATTTCAGAAAAAACAGCTTGTATTTTCGCTTTATATCTGCTAAAATATATCGGCTATCTACTGAAAATGTGCGCCCTGCGGCGCGACACATAGGAGGAAAAACAAAATGAATGTTAAAAACGTCGAGAAAGAAGCCGTCCATGCAAAGGTAACCGTGGAGATCACCCGTGCAGAGCTGGAGCCGTCCCTGAACAAGGTCTATCTCAAGGTCCGCAAGGATATCAATATGCCCGGCTTCCGTAAGGGCAAGGCGCCCCGCGTGGTCATTGAAGCGGCTTACGGCAAGCATGTGTTCTTTGAGGATGCCATCGAGGAGATGTTCCCCGACATTTATAAGGAGTGCGTCCTGACCCAGGACATGAAGCCTGTCGGCAGACCCGGCGTTTCCAAGCTGGACATCGGCGACGACGATTCCGTCACCCTCGTTATTGAGACCGACCTCTATCCCGAGGTCACCCTGGGCCAGTACAAGGGTCTGGAAGTTGAGAAGACCGACGCGGAAGTCAGCGAGAGCGAGATCGACGCCGAGGTGGAGCGCATGGCGCAAAACGTCGCCCGCATCACCACCGTTGACCGTGCCGCCGCTGAGGGCGATACGGCTGTCATCGACTTTGAGGGCTTCAAGGACGGCGTGGCCTTTGCCGGCGGCAAGGGCGAAGACTATGAGCTGAAGCTCGGCTCCCACACCTTTATTCCCGGCTTTGAGGAGCAGGTCGTGGGCATGAGCGCCGGCGAGGAGAAGGACATCAACGTCACCTTCCCGGAAAACTACCATGAAAAGTCTCTGGCAGGCGCCCCCGTGGTCTTCAAGGTCAAGGTCCGCGAGGTCAAGGAGACCGTCGTGCCCGAGAAGGACGACGAGTTTGTCAAGGACGTGTCTGAATTTGACACCATGGCGGAGCTGCGCGCCGACATCGAAAAGCGTATCCGCGACGAGAAGCAGGCCGGTATCGACCGCGCTTTTGAGAACGCCGCCATCGAAAAGGCCGTCGCCAACATGACCGTCGAGATCCCCGACAGCATGGTGGAAGAGGAACTGGAGCGCCAGATGGAGCGCATGGATTACGAGCTCCGCAGCCAGGGCGCGTCCCTCGAAGCCTACGCGCAGATGATGGGCGGAAACCTGGACAACATCAAGAACAGCCTTCGTCCCGGTGCGCTGTCCTCCGTTAAGACCAATGTCATGCTCGACGCCGTGGTCGACGCGGAAAAGATTGAGGTGACCGAGGAAGAGTGCGAGGAAGAATATGGCAAGCTGGCCGAGTCCTACAAGCTCGATGTGGAAAAGGTCAAGGAGATTCTGGATCTTGACGGCATGAAGGGTGATCTGCAGGTTCGCAAGGCTGCCCGCCTCATCGCTGACAGCGCCGTTGCCGTGGCGCCCAAGGCAGAGGAGAAGAAGGACGAGGAATAATCTATCTCGGTTGCGGTTAGAATTGTGAATGTTTCGAGAAAGGAGCATTGCTATGAGTTTTGTACCGTATGTTGTAGAGCAGACCAGCAGGGGAGAGCGTTCCTACGATATTTTCTCCCGGCTGCTCAATGACCGTATTGTTTTTTTGGCGGAGGAGGTCAACGACACCAATGCCAGTTTGATCGTTGCACAGCTTCTGTATCTGGAGGCACAGGATCCGGAAAAGGACATCCAGCTTTATATCAACAGCCCCGGCGGCAGTGTCACCGCCGGTATGGCGATCTACGACACCATGCAGTATGTCAAGTGTGATGTTTCCACCATCTGCATCGGCATGGCCGCGTCTATGGGCGCGTTCCTGCTGTCCTCCGGCGCAAAGGGCAAGCGCATCGCCCTGCCCAACGCCGAGATCATGATCCATCAGCCCTCCGGCGGCGCTCAGGGCCAGGTGACGGATATCCAGATCCACGCCCAGCGCATCCTGGACATGAAGAAACGGCTTAACCAAATTCTGGCTGCCAATACCGGCAAGACAGTGGAACAGATCACGGCAGATTGTGAGCGCGACCACTTCCTGACGGCAGAGGAAGCAAAGGATTACGGCATCGTCGACAAGGTAATTTATCAGAGATAATTAAGGAGAGATTGCTTTGGCAGAAAAACTGATCCGCTGCTCCTTCTGCGGGAAGACCCAGGC
>CALZCW010000030.1 GCA_945635805.1 uncultured Clostridia bacterium | reverse complement strand
AAGCTGGAGCTTTCCGCAGTATTGGAACAGTTGGCCGACTGCGCCCACAGCGAGGCGGGCAAGGACCGCTGCCGCAAGCTCCTGCCGCTGAATGACGCGGAGGAGATCACCCTGCTGCAGGGGCAGACCACCGCTGCCTGTAAGCTGATCACGTTAAAAGGCTCACCGTCCTTCCATGAGGTCAAGGAGATCGGCCCGTCTCTGGAGCGTGCGGACCGGGGCGGCTGCCTGACGCCGACGGAGCTTCTGCGCATTGCAGGCGTCCTGCGGTGCATCCGCAACGCCAGGGCCTATTATAACGGCGACTATACCCAGACGGTTCTGGACGTCTATTTCCAGGAGCTTTCCCCCAACCGCTATCTGGAGGAAAAGATCACCAATTCCATCCTCTCTGAGGAGGAGATCGCCGACGCTGCCAGCAGTGAGCTTGCAGACATCCGGCGGCATATGCGCATCCAGAGTGCGAAGGTCAAGGACTCCCTGCAAAAGATCATTACCTCGCCTAGCTACGCCAAGTATCTCCGGGACCCCATCATCACCCTGCGGGGAGACCGCTATGTGGTGCCGGTCAAGAGCGAGTATAAGAGCGAGATTCCTGGCCTTGTCCATGACGTGTCCTCCTCCGGCGGCACCTTCTTTATTGAGCCAATGTCGGCGGTCAACGCCAACAACGCCCTGCGGGAGCTGCTGATTAAGGAACGCAAGGAGATCGAACGGATTTTGGCGGAGCTTTCCGCCGAGGCCGCCTCCTTCCGTGAAAACATCAACTTGAGCGTGGAGATGCTGACGGCGCTGGATGTGATCTTCGCCAAGGCCCGGCTTTCCCTGCGAATGGACGGCATGGAGCCGGAGATCCGCACCAACGGCACCACGGAATTGAAGCGGGCGCGGCATCCCCTTATCGAGCGCAAGAGCGTCGTGCCCATCACCGTCCGCCTGGGGACGGATTTTGACACCCTCATCATTACCGGCCCTAACACCGGCGGCAAGACCGTCACTTTGAAAACCATCGGCCTGCTGACCCTTATGGCAGAGTGCGGCCTCCATATTCCGGCGGACCACGGCAGCGCCGTTTCCGTCTTTTCCAAGGTCCTGGCGGACATCGGCGACGAGCAGTCCATTGAACAGTCCCTGTCCACCTTCTCGTCCCACATGAAAAATATCGTTCAGATCGTCAACGACTGTGACGACGAGACACTGGTTCTCTTTGACGAGCTGGGCGCCGGCACCGATCCTGCCGAGGGCGCCGCACTGGCCACGGCTCTGATCGAATTCTGCCGCCAGTGCGGCAGCCGTGTGGCAGCGACGACCCACTACGCAGAACTGAAGCTCTACGCCATGCGCACTGAGGGTGTCATGAACGCCTCCTGCGAATTCGACGTGGAGACCCTGCGGCCTACCTACAAGCTGCTCATCGGCATTCCCGGCAAGTCCAACGCCTTTGCTATTTCCAAGCGTCTCGGCCTTTCGGACGCGATTATCGACAAGGCAAAGAGCTTCGTCAACGAAAACGACAAGAATTTCGAGGACGTTTTGGCCCAACTGGAGCAGCAGCGTCAGCATATGGAAGCTGCAAAACTGGAGGCTGAGCGTCTGCAGCAGGAGACGGCCCAGATGCGCGCCAAGTCCGAGGAATACTATTCCGAGATCAAGCGTGAGCGGGAAAAGGCCCTGCGCTCTGCCCGTGCGGAGGCTCAGGCCATCATCGACAATGCCCGCCGCACCTCCAACGAGGTGGCCGAAGAGCTGAAACAGCTTCGCAAGCAGATGAAGGACTCCGCCGACGTGCAGGGCAGCAACGCAAAGCAGGCGGAGCTGCGCCGCAGGCTCAACGAAGCTGAGGAGCAGTTCTCCGGTAAGCAGAGCGCACCGGAACGTCCCGCACCCAGCCGTGCTGTCAAGGCGGGCGATACAGTGGAGATCCTGAAATTCGGCACCAGAGCCACTGTCCTGTCGATCAACAAGGATGGCACCTATGAGCTGCAGGCCGGTATCATGAAGGTCACAGCCAAGCCGGAGGAGGTCTACCTGATCGAGGAGACCCAGCAGCAGGTAAAAAAGATCATTGAGCGCTCCAAACGGGAATTCCGCAACACCCCGGCAGCCACAGAGCTGGA
The DNA here is from genome assembly GCA_945635805.1 of uncultured Clostridia bacterium. Taxonomy (GTDB): domain Bacteria; phylum Bacillota; class Clostridia; order Oscillospirales; family Oscillospiraceae; genus JAZOXB01. The sequence continues at coordinate 5,004 of CALZCW010000030.1, read as the reverse complement.
TCTGCGGGGGATGAGCGCAGACGAAGCTATCGCCACGCTTTCCATCTTCCTGGACAACGCCATGCTGGCTAATCTGTCCCAGGTGCGCATTATCCATGGCAAAGGAACCGGCATTCTGCGCAAGGCCGTCCACGACGAGCTCAAGCGCAACCGTGCGGTAAAGAAATACCGTCTCGGCGTCTACGGCGAGGGAGAGGACGGCGTCACCATTGCTGAGTTGGCATAAGCTGGAAAAGCGAACCGTTGCACCTCAAAAATTTTAAGAGATTATGACGAATCTCAAAAAAATGTTGACAAACTGCGCTGTTTTGCGTATGATAACAAGTAGCATTTCGCAGACCTTTTGCGAATTTAAGGAGTGACACGCATGTATACAGAAAAAACCGTCGTAAAGTGTGGTTCCGGTCTTCACAACAAGCAGGCCACCTACTTCATTCAGAAAGCCAACGAATTCCGTTCCAGCATCTGGATCGAAGCTGACGACCGTAAGATCAATGCAAAGAGCCTCCTGGGCGTTTTGTCCATGGGTATCACCAGCGGCACAGAGATCTCCATCGTTGCCGAGGGTCCCGATGAGGAAGCTGCCGTGAAGGAGCTCTCCGCCATGCTTATGAAGGACATTTATTAAACCCTGATCACATGGCTGTCCCAAGCGCCGACGCGTTTGGGACAGCTTTGTCTACGGAGAGGTTTATGACGAGAGATGAATTGAAACAGGCCGCCAATTCGCTGCCGACGGAGCCCGGCGTCTATCTGATGAAGGATGCTTCGGATACGGTGATCTATGTGGGCAAGGCCAAAAAACTGAAGAACCGCGTCAGCCAGTATTTCCAGGACACGGCCTCTCATACGGCAAAGACCCGCCGTATGGTCTCTCTGGTAGACCATTTTGAGACCATCCGCGCCGCCTCGGAATTTGAGGCTCTGGTGCTGGAATGTTCTCTTATCAAGCACTATATGCCCAAATACAACATCCTTTTGAAGGATGACAAGGGCTATCCCTATCTGCGGCTGGACCTGCGGGAGTCCTATCCGAAGATCACCCTTGCCAACCGCGTCAAGGATGACGGTGCTACCTATTTCGGGCCCTATGGCAGCCGCGGCCGTTCCCAACAGGTCATTCAGACCATCCAGACGGTCTTTCGCCTGCCAAGCTGTAATAAAAAATTTCCCCGTGACATCGGAAAAGAGCGGCCCTGCCTGAATTACCATATGCAGCAATGCGACGGATTCTGCCGGCCGGAGATGCCACAGATGGAATACCGACGGCGGATGGAGCAGGCAAAGCAGCTTCTGGAGGGCAAACAGAAGCCGCTGTGTGAGGCGCTGCGGGCGCAAATGGAGGAGGCCTCGGAGCGGCTGGATTTTGAATACGCCGCCCAATACCGGGATCGCCTGCGGGCCATTGAAGCCCTGGGTCAGCGCCAGCTTGTCACCGCAGGTTCCATGGCCGACACCGATGTGATCGGCTGGTTTGAGACGGAGGCCAAGGCCTGCTTTGCTGTGCTTCATTTCATCGGCGGCAATCTGATGGACAAGGACTATGAGCTGCTGCCCCTGCCGGAGGACCGGGAAGAAGCCCTGTCCTCACTGGTCAAGCAGTATTATCTGGCGCGAAAGGCCGCGCCCAAGCGGATTTTGCTGCCCTTTGCCATGGAGGACGCGGAGCTGTTCTCCCAGCTTTTGCAGGAGCAGTTGGAGGTCAAGGCCCGCATTTCCGTGCCGGATCGTGGCGACAACAAGCGTCTGACGGACCTGGCCTGTCAGAACGCCAAGGAGGAAGCAGAGCGCGCCACCACAGCCGCAGAACGCCTCAGCGGCACCCTGACCCTGTTGCAGGGAATGCTGTGCCTGCCGGAGTATCCGCGGCGTCTGGAGGCATACGACATTTCCAACATTGCCGGAACGGACATTGTGGCTTCCATGACGGTTTTCGTCAACGGCAAGCCGAAAAAGAGTGACTACAAGCGCTTCAAGCTGGAAAACATGGAGGATCAGGATGATTACGCCTCCATGCGGCAGGTACTTTGCCGCCGGTTTTGCCGTTACCTCGACGGGGACAAGGGCTTTGAGGAAAGGCCGGATGCCCTGCTGATCGACGGCGGCGCGGTCCATGCCCAGACGGTAAAGGATGCCCTGGCCCTGATGGGTATCGAGCTGCCGATCTTCGGCATGGTCAAGGACAACCGACACCGTACCCGCGCTCTGGTGACGCCGGAGGGAGCCGAGATCGGCATCCAGGCGGTTCCGGCGGTGTTCGCCTTCATTGGACGCATCCAGGAGGAGACACATCGCTTTGCCATCACTTATCACCGCCAGCTTCGCAGCCGCCGGGTCAAGGGCTCTCAGCTCGACGAGATCCCGGGCGTCGGCGAGAAGCGGCGTTTGGCGCTGCTGAAGCACTTTAAGTCCGTCACGGCGGTGAAATCCGCCTCAGTGGAGGAACTGCGGGAAGCAGTTCCGGCGTCTACGGCCCAGGCGGTCTATGAATATTTCCACAAGCAGGGGTGAACCATGAGAGTTATCACCGGCACCGCACGAGGCACCAATCTAAAGGCCCCGGACGGTCTTTCCACCCGCCCGACGGCGGACAAGGTCAAACAGGCGGTTTTCAATATCATACAATATGAGATCGCGGGAGAGGTTCTGGACCTGTTTGCAGGCTCCGGCCAGTTGGGCATTGAGGCCCTGAGCAGGGGAGCGGCACACGGCGTTTTTGTGGACGCGGGAAAGCCGGCCATCGCCGTGATCCGGGAGAATCTGAAAAAGACCCACCTGGAGGACCGGGCAGAGGTGGTCTGCTGCGACTACATGACCTATCTCGCAAACTGCAGAAAACGCTTCCGTATCGTGTTCCTGGACCCGCCTTATGCAGAAAATTATTTAGAAAATGCAATAAAACGCATCTCGGAAATTGACATTTTGGCGGAAGGTGCTATAATTGTATCAGAACGCCCCCTGGGAAAGCCCCTGGATGAGGAGTTTTCCGGCCTGGTGCGCTCGAAAGATTACCATTACGGCAAAACGACGGTAACGCTCTTTCGCCGGGAAAGGGATGTTCTATGAAGATCGCCGTCTATCCCGGCAGCTTTGACCCCGTGACCAACGGGCATCTGAATATCATCGAGCGCGCATCGCGGCTGTTCGACCAGGTCATTGTCTGCGTCATGGTCAATTGTGAGAAAAAACCGCTGTTTTCTCTGGAGGAGCGGAAAAACCAGCTCCGCCGCGTCACCAGACACCTTGCAAACGTGACGGTGGACGCCTATGACGGCCTGCTGGCCGAGTATGCCAGGGAGCGCGGCTGCTGCACCATTGTCAAGGGCCTGCGGGCAGGCTCCGATTTTGAGAAAGAATTTCAGATGGCAATGGTCAACCGTAAACTGAATCCTGATCTGGACTCCCTCTTTCTCACCGCCGAGCATCAGTATATGTATCTCAGCTCCAGCGCGGTGAAGGAAATGGGGTATTACGGCGCGGATCTCTCTGATTTCCTGCCGTCGCAGATTATGGATGAATTTGAAGAAAGAATGAAAAAAATTGCGAATATGAAGGAGGCCCAACCATGAACGAACATGGCATTGAAGAACTCATCGGTACCTTGTATGAAATGATACAGGATGCCAAAACCGTCCCCTTCAGCGGCGACAAGTGCTCTGTCGAGCGCGAGCGTGTGCTGGATCTGCTGGACGAGATCAGCAACCAGCTTCCCGGCGAATTGAAGCAGGCGAAGACCATTGTGGAATCCCGCGGCGAACTGATTACCAGCGCCAAGCGTGAGGCGGAGACTATCCTGAAGAACGCCCAGGCCCAGGCCCGTCAGTTGGTGACCCAGGAGGCTATCTACAACGAGGCGAAGAATCAGGCCAATGAAATGGTCCGCGCCGCTCAGGAAAAGATCAAAGAGCTGAAGCAGGTCACCAACGACTATGTGGACGATTCTCTGCGCCGTACCGAAGAAGCCGTCGCCGAGGCCCTCTCCGAGATCCGCGACTCCCGCTCCAAGTTCCGCGCCCTGGTCAATCCCCAGGCTGCAAAGACCAACTCTGCAATTATCGAAGACGTATAAACACTTTCAACAGGTCAATTTCTCTGAATTGACCTGTTTTTTAAACTGGGAGGTAATTATGGACTATTTGGAACGCTACGAATTCTGGTGCGGGAACGCGCCGCTGTCGGATAAGGAGAGCGAGACGCTGCTTGCTATGAAAGCCGACGGCGATGAGGTGAAGGGTGCCTTCGGCGCGGAGCTGCAGTTTGGCACTGCGGGCATCCGCGGCATTATGGGCCTTGGCACCAACCGTCTCAACGAGTTTACCGTCCGCCGCACGGCACAGGGCCTGGCTGCCTGGCTGAGCGGCACAAACCTGCCGCAGAAATGCGCCATCGGCTACGATTCCCGGCATAATTCCCGCCTTTTCGCTGAAATCTGCGCCGCCGCTCTTGCAGAGCGCGGTATCCATGTCTATGTCTATCATGAGCTGGCACCGACGCCCATGCTGTCCTATGCCGTGCGCCAGTTACAGTGCGGCTGCGGCATTGTCGTTTCCGCCAGCCACAACGCCGGTGCCTACAACGGCATCAAGTGCTACGGCCCCGACGGCTGCCAGATGACCGACGAGCCGGCTGCCATTGTCTTCCGTGAAATCTCCGCAATTCCGTATTTTGTCCCCGCCAAGCAGAGCTTTGACGAACTGCTGGAGGCAAAGTCCGTGGAATTCATCGCGCCGGAGCTGTGGGAACGCTATTATCAGACGGTCCTGAACGAGCGCGTAGCCACGGTACCCTCCGACAACCTGAATCTGCTCTATACGCCCCTCTGCGGCACCGGCAACAAGCCTGTCCGCGAGGTATTGGGCCGCATTGGCGTCAATGTGGATATCGTTAAGGTGCAGGAGCAACCCGACGGCGACTTCAAGACCTGCGAATACCCCAACCCGGAAACGGATGCGGCGCTGAACGAAAGCTATAAGATCGCCGCACACACCCATCCGGACCTGATTC
>CALZCW010000029.1 GCA_945635805.1 uncultured Clostridia bacterium | reverse complement strand
ACCACCAGACCCTCGATCTGGTGGAACATGGGGGAGTGGGTGGCGTCGGCCTCATCCTTGCGGAAGACACGGCCGGGAGCCAGAATACGGATGGGCGGCTGCTGATGCTCCATGACGCGAATCTGCATGGGGCTGGTCTGGGTGCGCAGCAGGACGCTGTCATCATCGTCAAAATAGAAGGTATCGGAACGGTCGCGGGAGGGATGACCCTCCTCGATGTTCAGACGGGTGAAATTGTAGGCGGCTTCCTCCACCTCGGGGCCGTCAACGATGGTGTAGCCCATGCCGATGAAGATCTCTTTGACCTCCTGCAGCACTTTGTTCATGGGGTGCTGGTGGCCCAGGTCCACAGTCTTTCCGGGAATGGTCACGTCGACGGCCTCAGCAGCAAGACGCGCCTCCAGAGCGGCGGCCTCCAGTTCCGTTTTCCGTTCCTCCAGACGCTTTTCCAGCTCGGCGCGGACGCTGTTGGCAAGCTGACCCATGACGGGACGCTCCTCGGCCGACAGCTTGCCCATCTGCTTCAGGAGTGCCGTCAACTCGCCCTTTTTGCCAAGAACATTGACGCGCACACTGTCCAGCGATACCAGGTCCGCAGCCTTACGCATGGCGGCCAGAGCGCTGGTTTTGATCTGTTCCAGTTGTTCTCTCATATTGTATCTCCTTTTGGTGATATTACAAAAAAATAAGCCCTCCGTCCGAAAAGGGGACGAAAGACATGCTTCCGCGGTACCACCCGCAATTCGCGGCAGACACCGCGCACTCATACCGTTAACGGAGCGACCCGTCCGAGCCTACTTGCCAGTGCGTTCAGTCGGAGGCTCACGGGAGAAGGCCAAACTGTTTCCGGCAGACGCTTGCAGCAACCGCGTCCTCTCTGGAGCCTGAGATAACAGCCGACAGCCCGTTCAAAGCCTGTAGCCATATTGCGCTACAATCTTAGCACACAACGGCCAAAGATGCAAGCAAAGATTTGACTTTTTTTTGAAATACCGTATAATGAAATCAGAAAAGAGGCTGAAAAATGAAAACAAAAGTCTTAAAAGCGATCGATCTGCATACAGTCCGCCGGTGGCTGCCGAAGCGGCAGGCGGATACTCACAAGGGAGACTTCGGAAAACTCCTGCTGCTCTGCGGCGCGGTGGGCTATACGGGAGCGCCTGCTCTGGCTGCCATGGCGGCGGTGAGGACCGGCGCGGGACTGGTCTTTACCGGCGTGCCGGAAAGGGCCTATCCCATCGTGGCCTCCAAGCTGACCGAGCCCATGGTGTTTCCGCTGCCGGAGAAGGACGGTATGCTCAGCCGGGAGGCCATCCCGGAAATATTGACGCGGCTGGAACGCTGTGACGCCTGTCTGACCGGCTGCGGCATGGGACAGAGCGAGGACACATATCTGGTGGTCCGGGCGGTTCTGGAGCATGCCAAATGCCCCGTGGTGGTGGACGCCGATGGCATAAACGTCCTTTCCGGGCATATAGATGTACTGCGCGGCGCAGCCTGTCCGGTGGTCCTGACGCCACACGACGGGGAATTCCAGCGACTGAGCGGGATTGATCCGTCCGTAGACCGCCTCAAGGCTGTCAAACAGTTGCAGCGGATGACGGGAGCGACGGTCCTTTTGAAGGGCCATCGCACCCTGATCTGCGGCGAAAAGGAATGTTATGTAAACCTGTGCGGAAATCCGGGCATGGCAACCGGCGGCAGCGGCGATGTGCTGGCGGGGATCATCGTATCTCTGCTGGGACAGGGCTTGAGTCCTCTGCGCGCTGCCACGGCGGGAGCGTACCTACACGGCGCGGCGGGCGACCTGTACGCCCAGCGCTTCGGGGAATACGGCCTTTTGCCGTCGGATCTGCTCAAGGTGCTGCCGCGACTACTTTATTGATCGGGATGTGTCTTGTATGCGGCGAATTTCGGCCTTACTGATGATGCTGCTGACAGTCTGTTTCTGCGGCTGTCAGTCGGAGGAATGTACCCTCAGACCCGCCATTGAATTCCGGGCGGACCTGGTCCAGGCGGGCGGGTGCAGCTTTTCTGCTGAGGTGGAGGCGGATTTCGGCGATACGACAGAGGAGTTTTCCCTCCGCTGTGAGGCACAGCAGGACAGCATGGACATCACCGTCACCGCGCCGGAGACCCTGGAGGGCATCACCGCCCATGTCACCGGAGACGGCGGCAAGATCACCTATGAAGGGATGTCGGCGGAGTTCGGCCTGCTTGCCAACGGCAATGTGAGTCCTGCGGCAGCGCCGGCCATCACTGCGGCCTGCTGGCAGAGAGAGTACATCTCGGCCGCGGGACAGGAGGACGACGGCCTCTACCGCGTCACTTATGAAAAGGACTATGACGAAAAACGTCTGATCGTGGACACCTGGTTCAAAAATGACCTACCAATTTATGCCGAAGTGTGCTATAATAACCAGCGTATCCTCAAACTGACGATCACAGATTTTGCACTGAACGGATGAAAGGTACGTTATGGATTACTTAAAGAGGACCTGGGCAGAGATATCCCTGGACAATTTGAATCACAATTATCACGCCCTGCGGGAAAAGCTCCCGTCGGAGTGCCGCTTTCTCGGCGTGGTCAAGGCCGACGCCTACGGCCACGGCGCGGTTCCCGTCAGCCGCCACCTGAAAGAGCTGGGCGCGGAGTTTTTGGCCGTCTCCAATTTTGAGGAGGCTACCCAATTGCGCTGCAACGGCATCCGGGGCCCGATTCTGATTTTGGGCTATACGCCGGTAAAATACGCCGAGGACCTGGCAAAAATGGGCATCCGCCAGGAGGTCCACAGTCTGGAGTATGCCCGGACGCTCAACGAACGCCTCAAGGGACTGCACCGCCGCCTGCGCGTCCACATCAAGCTGGACACGGGGATGTCGCGGCTGGGCTTTTTCGCCTACGACCATGAGCAGACCGTGGAGGAACTCAAGGAAGTGGCCCAGATGGATAATCTGCTCATTGAGGGCATCTTCACCCACTTCCCGGTGGCCGACTCCGTTGACGGCGCCGACGAAAATTTTACCCGCACCCAGTTTGAGCGCTTTACCTCTATGCTCACCACCTTGCAGGGCGTGGGCATCAAGCCGGAGATCCGCCACTGCTGCAACAGCGGTGCCAGCATCCTCTATCCCGAGTATGCCATGGACATGATCCGACCGGGCATTGCGACCTACGGTGTGCTGCCCTCCGGTGATCTGCGGGGAAGAATCGACCTGAAGCCGGTCATGTCCCTGCGCTCGACCATCTTCCAGATCCGCGATTTTGAGCCCAACATCACCGTCAGCTACGGACGGACCTATACCACCCGTGACCCGGAGCGGATCGCGGTGGTTGGCATTGGCTACGCTGACGGCCTGTCCCGGAGCTTTTCCAACAACATCTCCTTCCTGCTCCATGGCAAGCGCGTGCCGCAGGTGGGCCGGATCTGCATGGATATGTGCATGATCGACATTTCCAAGGTGCCGGAGGCACAGGTCAACGACGTGGTGACGGTCTTTGGTGAGGACGGCGGCGACGAGATCGAGGTGGAGAGCCTGTCGAACCGTTTGAATACCATCCCCTATGAGATCCTCTGCGGCATCAACAAGCGGATCCCCCGGATCTACCTGGACGGAGAGGACCAGACAGAAATTTTGCAGTATATTGTCTAACTTCACATAGATCGCATAGAATAGAACAGAGTTCCGCTGAATAAATTTTGCTTTCGCGTGGGAGAATATTACCGGGTTACATAGAGTGACCCGGATACAAATTACGGAGCGTGAAGCAAATGGATACAACCGTAAAGAGGGGCGATATTTTCTACGCGGACTTGAGCCCGGTGGTAGGCAGCGAGCAGGGCGGCACCCGTCCTGTCCTCATCGTCCAGAATGATACCGGAAACAAGCACTCTCCCACCGTGATCGCGGCGGCCATCACCAGTCAGACCAACAAGGCAAAGCTCCCCACCCACATTGAGCTGACGGGGAAGAATGTCGGGCTGACCAAGGATTCCGTCGTGCTTCTGGAGCAGATACGGACCATCGACAAGCGTCGTCTGCGTGAGCACATGGGCCGTCTGGATGAGAGTATGATGAACCGTGTAGATAATGCCATCGCTGTCAGCTTCGGTCTGCCGCAGACCTGAGAGGCATAGCTTCCGTCCCTCCCGCATAGCTTGTGTGGGAGGGATTTTACTTATGGAATTAACGGTTTATGAGCGGGGAACGCCTGTCGGCACGGCGCGGCTGGAACGTGACGGGATTTTTTGGAATTTTTTTTGCGAAATGACGGATCTGACGGAACAAATCCGCCGCGTCTACGTCGGAACAGCATGGGACGTTTTTTATCTCGGCATCCCAGACGCGGCGGGCAAGCTCTCCGCAAAGCGCAGACATTTGCCGGCAAAGCCGACCTTTGCCGTAGCCGCGCCCTATCCGAGAGGGGATTGGCTTCCCTGGCGGGGAACGGTGGACGGCGTTTCCGTGGAGACGGCGCTCCTTTGCCGTGAGGACGGCGGGATACGCCTGCTTCTGCCGCCGGAGGAGGCGGTGAAATTCCCGGCCTGGTTAGAAAAAACTGAGAAAAAAACGGTGTTCGATACCGAGTTTGCGATGCTTTCGCTGACGGAGGACGGACGCCTCCCCCAAGAAGAGAAAGATAAGGGAGAAGAAAATCATGAAGAAGAGAATACTGTCAGTACTTTTAACGATCTGCTGCCTGCTGACCCTCCTGCCGACGATGGCATCGGCGGCGAAGGGTGGGAAACTGATCGCCCTGACCTTTGACGACGGGCCTTGCTCCTACACGCGGGGGCTGCTGGACGGGCTGGCCGAACGCGATGTAAAGGTCACGTTTTTCATCCTGGGACAGAGCGCAAGCACTTACTCCGATACGATACGCCGCGCCTACCGCGAGGGACATCAGATCGCCCAGCATACATACGATCACGTCCAGCTTTCCGCTAAGGACAATGACGAGATCGCCCGTCAGCTCAGCACGACGGACAACACCCTGAATAACATCCTGGGCAAGAATTTTACCTATGTCCTCCGTCCGCCTTACGGAGATTATAATTCCCGTGTTTTGGAGCAGATCGGACGACCGGCGGTGAACTGGTCCATCGACCCGGTGGACTGGCGCGACCGCAACTCGGACACGGTCTGCAACCGTATTGTGGGCAGCGCCTTTGACGGTGCTATCATCCTCTGCCATGACATCCACGCCACCACCATTCCCGGCGCGCTGCGGGCCATCGACATTCTGCAGGATCAGGGCTATGAATTTGTCACGGTCAATGAGCTCTACCGCCGCCGCGGCGTGGAGATGGAAAACGGAAAACTTTATACCGCCTGCAAGAACAACGGTACGGATCTGGGACCGGTGGAAGTACCGGAAATGACTTATACGTCAGTTTACGGCGGACGCCAGATAACGCTGAAGGCCCAGAGCGGCACTAAGATCTATTACACCGTCGACGGCTCCGACCCGGCAGAAAATGGGACCCTTTATACCGGGCCCTTTGTGGCTCCGACGGGGCAGAAACTCAAATATCTGGCGTCATATGATCTGAACGGCAGCCGCAGCGAAACCGTGACGAAAACGGTGGAGGGCGACCCGGCCGAGGACCCGAGCCTCAAGCTGAAAGACGGAAAATTCGTCTTTGAAAACCCAAACCCCGACACGGATATTTACTACAGGACCGACGGCGGTACGGCGTCTTCCAGCTCGACAAAGTACACCGGACCCTTTGATGCCTATGAGGGGAAGATCTCCTATTGTGTTATGGGCATGGGCATCGGCACCGCGTCCAAAACCTATTACATATCAAAGAACGGAAACCTGTTCCTGGATGTTGCCCCCGGGAATTGGTATTTTGACGAGATCGACTTTGCCGTCACCAAGGGACTGATCAACGGTGTGGCACCACAGGAATATGCTCCCGACGACGGGCTGACCCGCGCCATGTTCGTCACTTTGCTCTATCGTCTTTTGTCAGGAAAAGATCTGATTTCTGATGGAATCGAATGCAGCTTTACCGACCTGGAACAGTACGCCTGGTATGAACAACCGGTGCTTTGGGCGGCGCGCAACGGCGTTGTCAACGGCTATGAGGACGGCAGTTTCCGCCCGGATCAGAGAATCAACCGGGAGGAGATGTGCGTGACGCTGGACCGACTGCTGACCCTGCTTAACAAGAATGTGGAGGGCGACGAGCTGACCTTCTCCGATACTGAGCGCATTTCCTCCTGGGCAGCGGAAAGCGTGGCGCGGCTGGTAAAGACCGGCATTATCCGCGGCCAGGAGAACAACCGCTTTGCGCCTGCCTCCACGACGACCCGCGCCGAGGCTGCCACTGTTCTGCACCGGCTGTATGACCTGACGGTTGGAAAGCGGACATCTGTAACGGCAGCATAAAATAGAAATTGAAAAACGCTCCCTCCTATGATATAATAGCAAAAAAGAGAGAACGGAGAGAGATTATGGAAATCGTTTGCCTGGATATGGAGGGCGTGGTGGTCCCGGAGATCTGGATCGCCTTTGCCGAAAAAAGCGGGATCCCGGAGCTGAAGCGTACCACCCGCGACGAGCCGGATTATGAGAAACTCATGCGTTGGCGTCTCAGCGTGCTGAAAGAGCATGGCATGGGCCTGCGGGAGATCCAGGAGACCATTGCGAAGATTGACCCGCTGCCCGGCGCCAAGGTTTTTCTGGACGAGCTGCGCAGCCTGACCCAGGTGGTCATTCTCAGCGATACCTTTACCCAGTTTGCCATGCCGCTGATGAAGAAGCTGGGGATGCCGACGCTGCTCTGCAACACCCTGGAGGTGGCGCCCGACGGAGAGATCACGGACTTTAAGATGCGCGTTGACCATTCCAAGCGCAGCACCGTCCGGGCTTTCCAGTCCATCGGCTACGATACCATTGCGGCCGGTGACAGCTACAATGACCTGGAGATGATCCTGGAGAGTAAGGCGGGCTACCTGTTCCGCAGCACGGAGAAGATCAAGGCCGATTACCCGCAGCTACCGGCATTTGAGGAGTACGATGACCTGCTGAACGCTATCAAGGGCGAGCTAAGTTGATGTATCCTTTTGTTGAAGAATAAAAAGTAAAACCGGGAATCACTTCCTTTGGAGCTGTCCAAGCAGAAGTGATTCCCGTTTTTTTGTATTATTATAGAAGTAGCGGTCTGCCGGTGGCAGACCG
>CALZCW010000028.1 GCA_945635805.1 uncultured Clostridia bacterium | reverse complement strand
GCGATCTGGCGCAGCGGCTCCAGCAGGCGTACACCCTCGAGGGCGAACGGAAATTTGACGTACAGTTCATGCAGGACGTCTATGAGGTGCCCTTTGAGGTCATCGACTGCTCCATAGAGGACTGTCCCAAGGCCAACGAGTCCTCTGTCTCCATCGGCGGACATATGGAGGGCTGCCGCATCGGCTTTGACGCCGGCGGCTCCGACCGCAAGGTCTCCGCTGTCATCGACGGCAAGACCGTCTACTCCGAGGAGGTCGTCTGGCACCCCAAGACGGAGTCGGACCCCCAGTACCACTTTGACGGCATCGTGTCGGCCTTCAAGACCGCCGCTTCCAAAATGCCCCGGGTAGACGGCATCGGCGTGTCCTCGGCAGGCGTGTTCATCGGCAACAGTCCCATGGTCTCCTCCCTGTTCATCAAGGTCCCCCGGGAAAAGCGGGATCTGGTGAAATCCATCTACGACCGCGCCGCGCTGGAGCTGGGCGACGTGCCCATCGTGGTGGCCAACGACGGCGACGTGACCGCTCTTGCCGGAGCCATGGGCATGGAGTGTGGCTCCGTTATGGGCATGGCAATGGGTACGAGTGAGGCTGTGGGCTATGTGGATGCCGACGGCAACGTGCTGGGTTGGCTCAACGAGCTGGCTTTCGCGCCGGTTGACCTGTTCGAGGGCGCGATGGAGGATGAATGGTCCACAGACATCGGCGTCGGCTGCAAGTATTTCTCTCAGGATGCCGTCATCAAGCTGGCACCTCGCGCCGGCATCGAGTTGTCGGAGGAGCTGACCCCGGCCGAAAAGCTCAAGGCCGTTCAGGGCCTGGTGGAAAAGGGCGACGAGCGGGCAAAGCGGATCTTTGCATCCATCGGTGCCTATCTGGCCCACACCATGAAGCTCTACTGCCGCTTCTACGATGTGCATCACATGATCGTTCTGGGGCGTGTCATGTCCGGCGTCGGCGGCAGCATCATTCTGGACACCTGCCTGCGCATCATGGCCGAGGAATACCCGGAGCTTGCCTCCAAGGTCCGCGTCATGCTGCCGGACGAAAAGACCCGCCGCGTGGGTCAGTCCGTGGCCGCCGCCAGCCTGCCCGAAGTCAGAAAATAAACTGCAAAAAAGGAGCCGCCGGTATGGCGGCTCTTTCAGGAGGAAGACATGAATTACAAAAATGCCAACATCTATACCGAACAGTTCCGTTTTGAGTGCGGCGCGTTTTCTGTGGAGAACGGCCGCTTCTGCCGCGTTCTCGGCGAGGCAGCGGAGGACGCCGTGGACCTGCTGGGTGCCTATGTGCTGCCCGGCCTGATCGACGTGCACACCCACGGCAACTCCGGCGCGGATTTTTCCGACGGCAACGCAGCCGGCGTGGAGAAAATGGCTCGCTACATGGCCAAAAACGGCGTGACCTCCTTTGCGCCGGCCTCCATGACCCTGCCCTATGAGACGCTGGAAAAGGCCTTTGCCTCCGCACGGGCGTTCGTGGACGCAAGACTCTCCGACGCCGCTGCCCTGCGGGGTATCCAGATGGAGGGGCCCTTCTTCTCCGAAAAGAAAAAGGGCGCACAAAACGGCGCATACCTCAGAAATCCCGACTTTGAGGCTTTCAAAGCCTTGCAGGACGGCTGCGGCGGGCTTGTCCGCATCGTGGACGTGGCACCGGAGCTTCCGGGCGCGGAGGAATTCATCCGTCAGGCAAAGGAGCTTTGCACCGTCTCCATCGCCCACACCGACGCAGACTATGACGCTGCCCGCAGGGGCATTGCGGCAGGCGTGACCCACCTGACCCACCTGTATAACGCCATGCCCGCCATCCACCACCGCAAGCCCGGCGTCATTGCAGCCGCCGCTGAGGCAGAGACCGTCAGCGCCGAGCTGATCTCCGACGGGCAGCACGTCCATCCGGCCTCGGTGCGGCTGGCGTTCCGCATTTTCGGCGCAGACCGCATGGTGCTGATCTCCGACTCCCTGCGCTGCTGCGGCATGCCCGACGGCGAATATGAATTAGGCGGCCAGCAGGTGTTCCTGCAGGGTGGTGTTGCCCGTCTGGCAGACGGCACCATCGCAGGCTCGGCCACCAATCTCTTTGACTGTATGCGCCGCGCCGTCTCCTTCGGCATTCCCCGGGAGGACGCCATCCGCGCCGCCACCTACAACCCCGCGCGGCAGATCGGCGCACTTTCCGAGGTTGGCTCCATCGCCGACGGCAAGGTGGCTGATTTTGTCCTCTGCGACGCAGAGCTGAACCGTCAGGCCGTCTATCTGGCGGGAGAAAAAATATAATCGGAAGTTTTTATAACGCCGAAAATATGCAGAAAACCCGTTCTTCTCAGAGAAAGAAGAACGGGTTTTCAATGCTGCTGCCCCAGAGGGCGGAAGCGGTGCGCCACATGGCCTTGGCGTGAATTCGGTCATGCCACAAAAAGCGGCGCAGACTCTTTCGGATGGTCCATGTTTCGCCGTCGGGCGCGGTATAGACCCGGCAGTCCAGAAAATCCGGCAGGGTCTCCAGCTCGGAGAGGGCCTGCATCCGGTTGAGATAGATATCGGGCACATCCCCGGTCTCCAGGCCGAAGGCACCGGTATAGTAGGAGGTCACCCGGTTGGTATGCTCGTACATCTCCCGGGGCGTTCTGGGCACGGGGCCGTAAAAGCAGCGGCGTGGCGGACGGCCGGAAATGTCCGGGTTGGGGATACTCTCATAGAGCCGCCGGAAATCCCGGGCGGACTTCAGAACCAGCAGCTTCAGCCGCTCGTATTCGGCCTCGGTCAGAGGCTCCCGCTCCGCGTCAAAGAGCACGTCTGAGTCGGCCTGACAGATCTGTAAGCCGGACAGATGCCGCTCGGCGATCTCGATCTCCGGCGCGTCATAGGGAGGCTGCTCCACGCCGCTCCAGCGCAGATAGGAGCGCAGCTCCCCACCAAACTTCGCCAGAGCCTCGTTCTCCGACGCACCGCGCACATAGGCGCCGGGATAGTCGATGGAATAGATCAGATAACCGTTCTCATTGAACTCGCAGACAGCTTTCATACAAGCGCCTCCATCGTTTTGGCTGATAATACAACGTCCACCGGGATGTCGTGGTCCTCCGTCGGCAGGCAGTCCAAAAGCTGAAAATCATAGCACAGGGCAATGGTGGGATGGGGCTCCCGGGCAAGGAAGCGGTCATAATAGCCGCCGCCGTAGCCCATACGGTGGCCCTGACGGTCAAAAGCAAGGCCGGGCATGAGGACCAAAGCGTCCGGCGCGTCGGCCCTTTCTCCCTCCACAGGCTCCAAAATGCCGCCGAAGCCCGGCTCCAGTCGGGTGCTGTCCGTCAGCCACAAAAAGTCCATCCGTCCGTCGGTGATCTTCGGCACCGCCAGACGCATTCCGTCGGCCGCAGCCTGACGGAGAATGGCCTGGGTACGCACCTCCTGGTTATAGCTCAGGTAGGCGTAAATAGCCCCGGCCCGTTGGTAGAGCGGATGGGCAAACAACTGGCGGGCCAGGTCCTCTGACGCGGCAGCAATCTGGGCCTCGGTCATGGCGCGTTTTTTCGCGGCGATCTCCCGCCGCAGTGTTGCCTTATCCAACCCACTCACCTCTGCGGATATTCTACCACACTGTGCGATGTAATGTCAATAAAGGGACATTTTCTCTGTCGAATTTTGAGCAAAAAACTCGAACTGACCATTGCGCCGGGGGCTTTGGCCTGTTATAATGGCTTAAAATAATTAAAGGATGGTCGTTACATATGAAATACCACGTTTTGTTCAACCCCTATGCGGGCAATGGCCTGGGTGAGGAAAAAGCGCGCAGGCTGAACATGGACGCGGAGCTGTGCTTCTGCGACATGACCAAGCTGGACAGTTACGCAGCGTTTTTTGCCGAAATCGGGCCGGAAGACGGCGTGATCATTGCCGGCGGCGACGGCACTCTTAACCGTTTTGTCAACGACACGGAGGGCCTGTCCATTCCCAACGATATCCTCTACTACGCCATCGGCAGCGGCAATGACTTTTTGAAGGACCTGAACAAGGAGGTCGGCTGTGCGCCCTTTTCCATCAAGGAATACCTGAAGGACCTGCCCACCGTCACCGTCAAGGGCAAGACCTGTCGCTTCCTCAACAACGTCGGCTTCGGCATCGACGGCTATTGCTGCGAGGTGGGCGATAAGCTCCGCCAGACCTCCGATAAGCCCATCAATTATGCCGGCATCGCCATCAAGGGCCTGCTGTTCCACTTCAAACCCCGCAACGCCGTCATCACGGTGGACGGCAAGCCCTACGTATTCAAGAAAGTCTGGCTGGCTCCCACCATGAACGGGCGTTACTACGGCGGCGGCATGATGGTTGCCCCGAGCCAGGACCGCAATGACCCGGAGGGGACCGTGTCGGTGTCCCTGATGTATGGCTCCGGCAAGCTCAAGACCCTGATGGTCTTCCCCTCCATCTTCAAGGGCGAGCATGTGAAGCACACGGAGATGTGCAAGGTGCTGACAGGCCATGAGATCACCGTGAAATTCGACCAGCCCACCGCCCTACAGATCGACGGCGAGACGGTCCTGGGCGTGACGGAATACGCAGTCTCCAGCCGCGTCCCCGCAAAAGTATGATACAAAGCGCGACCCTCCGCAAGGAGGGTCGCTGCTTTATTGCAGAAACAAGAAAATCGCCAGGGTCATGATGACGGAGGTGGAATCCTCGTTGCCCTCGGAGAGCAGCAGGAGCAGGATCAGCACCAGCAGAATATCCCCGTTGTCCATGCCCGGCAGCAGCTTTTCCAGAAAGGGCAGATGGAAATTGGGCGCTTGTGCAGGAGGCGGAGCGCTGCGCTGCGGTGGCGGTGCGGACTGCGGCGACGGAGTTTGCCGCGGCGGTGCAGGCTGTGATGGCGGGGATTGCGAAGGCGGCGCAGGCGGTTTTTCCTGCCGAGGCTGTTCCGGCGGTGTTTGCGGCCTGGGCGGCGGAGACGGAACGGTCTGCCGCTGAAAACGTCCGTTGCCCATGGGCTGATAGCGGTGATACATGGCGGTTCCCTCCTACTTTCCCGACAGCTTGCCGTAATTTCGCAGGGCAAAGCCTGCCAGATGGGAGATCCGCGCGATCTCCAGCGCCCGGTCGATCTTATCCCGGCGGTCCGGTGCCAAAAAGGGCTTGAGGGCGCACAGAAGCGCCTCCTGCTTGCTGTCAGACTGGCGCGCCTGCTGCATCAGGCCCATGATTGCCTGCAAAAAGCCCTCATCCGGCATCCCGACTTTCTGCTCCTGCTTCGGCGGCGCGGACGGTCCATGGTCGGAGGGCGGCTCCGGCGACATACCAAACGACTGGGCCAGCGACAAAATCTGTGCCATACTGTCGGGATCGTTGAGAATCTGTTGGAGTTTGTCCTCCAGTCCGTCCGTATGCCTCACCTACTTTCCGTTGATTTTTTTCAGCAGCTCAGCAGCCTCCCGGTCCTGGGTCAGCGGCTGCATCAGCGCCTGGGCCTGGGCCATGTCCCCACGGCGCAGCGCCTCCGCTGCCTGTCTGAGTTGCTGCCCGCCATCTCGGTTTAACAGGGCAATGAGCTGCTTTCCCTCCGCGGAACCCAGAATTTTTTTCGCCTGCTCGGCGGAAAATTGCGGGGAATTGGAAGAATCTTGTTTCATGGAGATTGCCTCCCTTTACAGAATCTGATATAATACTATATGTATATGCAGCAGACACGGAAAGGGTGATGCTATGAAGATCCTTGTTTTATCCGATTCTCACCGGGAGGAGGCGCCCATGCTGGCAGCCGTCCGGCAGGAACGGCCCGACGCCCTGGTTCATTTGGGCGACCACGCCAACGACGCCCGCGTCCTGGCAGAGGAATACCCCCTCCTGCCCCTGGTGACGGTAAAGGGCAACTGCGACCTTGCCACCGATGCACCGGAGCAGGCACGGATGAACTGGGACGGCACGGTGATCTTCGCCGTCCACGGCCACCGTTATCATGTGAAAAGCGGGCTGCTGTCACTGCGTTACGCCGCCCTGGAGCAGGGCGCACACATCGCTCTCTTCGGCCACACCCACTGCTCTTACTGCGAATACCGGGACGGACTGTGGCTGCTCAATCCCGGCGCCTGCGGAGGCCTCAGGCCCACCTGCGGCGTTATCACCATGGAAAACCACAAAATTTCCTGTCAAACCAAGGAGGTATTCCTATGATCATAGCGGTAGATATCGGCAACACCAACATCGTTCTGGGCTGCATCGAGGACGACAAGATCCTCTTTGAGGCGCGGATGGCCACGGATCTCATCAAGACCTCGGACCAATACTGTGCGGAGCTGAAGACCATGCTCAGCCTCTTTGAGGTCGCGCCGGAGGACATCGACGGCAGCATCATTTCCTCCGTTGTGCCGCCGGTGCTCAACTCCTTCAAGACCGCCATCCGTAAGCTGACGGGCTGCAGCGCCCTGGTGGTAGGCCCCGGCATCAAGACGGGCCTCAACATCCGCATGGACAACCCGTCGGAGGTGGGCAGCGACCTGATCGTCGCCGCCGTGGCAGCCATTGCCGAATACGGCGCGCCGCTGCTGCTGGTGGACATGGGAACCGCCACCACCATTACCGCCATCGACGAAAGCGGCGCCTTTGTGGGCGGCTGCATTTGTCCCGGCGTAAAGATCTCCATGGAGGCTCTGACCGGCAGAACGGCCCAGCTTCCCGGCATCAGCCTGGATGAGCCCCGCTGCGCCATCGGCAAAAACACCCGCGATTCCATGCGCAGCGGCATCATGCTGGGCGCCGCCTCCATGCTGGACGGTCTTCTGGACCGAATGGAGGTAGAGCTGGGAACCAAGGTCACCGTGGTCGCCACCGGCGGCATCTCCAAATTTGTCCTGCCCCTGTGCCGCAGAAAGATGATCTACGATCGCTCTCTGATGCTCAAGGGTCTGAAGCTGCTCTACGCCCGCAATGTGAGGGCGTGACGGTTACAGCGCAGACAGGAACGCGGCGGCGATAAGGAAAAATCCCGTGCCGATAACAAGGGTGACGATGCTCTCCACAGCGGCCATCAGGCCGTTGTAACGGTTCTCCCGGCGGTTCGCACGGGCCTGCTCCTTCGCCGCAGGCAAATAGGAAGTCAGATCGATCATGTGATTCATTATGGTATGCTCCTTTCTGTTTTCTGCCGTGATTCTACAAAATTTACTGTCCGATAAATAGGACACAGGAGGAAGAAAATGA
>CALZCW010000027.1 GCA_945635805.1 uncultured Clostridia bacterium | reverse complement strand
GACGGTGCGATGTCCGGCAACGAAATATGGGTCGATACCGTCACGGGCGTGAACTATTTCTACCACACTGCGGGCTACGGCGGCGGCTTGACCGTTTTGCTCGACCGTGAGGGCAAGCCCATCATTTCCCCGCTTCCCATCAAAGAAGATTAAAAGGAGAGATTTTCCTATGGATATGACCACTGCATCCTGCAGAGAATTTGTGACCGTTCTGGCCTCCAGCGAGCCTGCACCCGGCGGCGGCGGCGCTGCCGCACTGGTAGGCGCCCTGGGCACGGCCCTGGGCAACATGGTCGGCTCCCTCACCGTCGGCAAGAAGAAATACGCCGACGTGGAGGCGGAGATCATCGCCCTCAAGAAGAAGTGCGACGCCCTCCAGACTGAGCTTCTGAACCAGGTCCCCGCCGACGCCGAGGGCTTCCTGCCCCTGGCCAGAGCCTACGGCATCCCCAAGGATGACCCCAGCCGCGACGAGGTGATGGAGGAGGCCACCGTTATCGCCTGCCGCGTCCCCGTGCGCATCATGGAGCTGTGCTGCGAGGCGCTGGACGCCATCGCTGTTTTCGCCGCCAAGGGCAGCCGTCTGGCCGTCTCAGACGCGGGCTGCGGCGCCGTCATCGTCAAAGCTGCCCTCCAGGCCGCCTCCCTCAACGTCTTTATCAACACCAAAACCCTGAAAAACCGCGCCTACGCCGAGGAGCTCAACGCGAAATGCCTGTCCATGCTGGACAAGTACGGCGCTATGGCCGACGAAATCTTTGAAACCGTGAAGAACGGCTTCTTCCGATAAGGAGAGTTACTATGGCAAAACAGTTATTGGGCAAGGAAGTCACCGACGCCCTCAACGCAAAGCTGACCGAACGCGCCGCCGCCCTGAAGCAGCGGGGCGTCACCCCCACCCTGGGCATCCTGCGCATCGGCGAAGATCCCAGCGACCTGTCCTATGAGCGCGGCGCCACCAAGCGCGCGGAGCTCATCGGCATTGACGTGCAGAAATTCGTGCTGCCCGCCGACGCCACCAAGGAGGATGTGCTTTTCGCCATCGACCAGCTCAACGCCAACGACGCCATCCACGGCGTGCTGATGTTCCGCCCGCTGCCCAAGCACCTCAAGGCGGACACCGACGAGATCTGCAACCGTCTGGATCCCAAAAAGGACGTGGACTGCATGACCGATCTGAGCAACGCCGGCGTGTTTGAGGGCCGCGCGGATCTGGGCTTTGCGCCCTGCACTCCCGCCGCCTGCATGGAAATTCTGGACTACTACGGCATCGACTGCAAGGGCAAGAACGCCGTGGTTATCGGCCGTTCCCTGGTGGTCGGCAAGCCCGCGGCCATGATGCTGCTGGGCAAAAACGCCACCGTCACCGTCTGCCACACCAAGACCGAGGATCTCCCCGGCATCTGCCGCAAGGCCGATATTCTGGTCTCCGCAGCCGGCGTTCTCGGCTCCCTGACCAAGGATTTCGTCCGCCCCGGTCAGGTGGTCATCGACGTTTCCATCAACTGGGACGCCAACAAGCCCAACAGCAAGGGCGGTCTGGGCGCCATCGCCGGTGACGCGGTCTTTGACGAGGTGGAGCCCATCGTCGACGCCATCACCCCCGTTCCCGGCGGCGTAGGCAGCGTGACCACCAGCGTTCTGATGAAGCACGTCATCGAGGCTGCCGAGCGGAAATAAGCTGAATCTGTACATACCCGGCGGCAGGAAGACAGCGGAATGATTTCCGCTTTGTCCCTCCTGCCGCCGCAGCCAAAGCCCCGACGAATTTGTACACAATAAACAGGAGCTTTTTATGAACAAGATCAAATCTCTTTCCCCGAGCAGCTTTCTGCGGCTGCTGTTTGCTTTTTTCACCCTGGCGTTTCTGATCGCGGCCGTGGTAATGCCCGACCGGGCCGATATGCTTAACGGCCTGTGGCGCATCGCCTCCCAGACCGCCAAGATCCCCACCAACTACTTTGACCCCTCCTACGGCGGCTACGCGGGCACCATGCTCAACGCCGGATGCGTCGCTCTGGTCTGCACGGCGCTGTTTTTCCTGCCCAAGGCCAAGGCAAACGCCGCTTCCGTCATCGCCTTTTTGCTCACCGCAGGCTTCTCCTTCTGGGGCATCAACGTGGTCAACCTCTGGTTCGGCTTCTTCGGCGTGGCTCTCTACTGCCTCATCAAGCGGGAGGCCCTCGGCTCCCAGGTCAACGCCATGCTCTTTACCACCGGCCTTGCGCCGCTGATCTCGGACCTGCTTTTGGCCTATCCCCATGCCGAGGCGGTGGGCTGGCGCTGGGAGGGCTTTGTTCTGGCGCTGTTCATCGGTCTGATCATCGGCTTTTTCCTGCCGGCGGGCCTGGCCCATTCGCCCAAGGTGCATAAGGGCTACGACCTCTATTCCGCCGCCGTGCCCATCGGCATGACCGCCTTTTTCCTGCGGTCAGGGCTGTATCAGGTCCTGGGCGCGGAGCGCGGCACCACTGCCGTCGGCCCCACCACCAGCCTGAGCTATGCCTCCTGGACCGTCACCAACGTTTTCTGCTTCGTTGTTTTCGGCCTGTGCATCGTCTTTGCTCTGCTGATGGGCTGCCGCTGGCGGGATTACCGGGCGCTGCTGCGGGACTCCGGCCACGGCGCGGACTTCTCCCAGACCTACGGTACCGCCGCGACGCTGATGAATGTGGGCGTTTTCGGCCTGTTCATCGTCCTGTATTACAACGTCGCCGCCCTCATCGGCGGCAGCGACACGGTCTTTAACGCCGTCACCTTCGGCTGCATCTTCTGTATGCTGGCCACCTGCTGCTCCGGCTCCCATCCCCGCAACGTCTGGCCCATTCTCATCGGCTATATCGCCGCCTCTTTTGCCTGCCAGGGACTGGCGCTGCTTGTCGGCGGCAGCTTCTCCCAAGGCATCAGCGCCCAGGCCATCCTGGTGGGTGTCTGCTTTGCCAACGGCCTTTCCCCCATCTCCGGCAAGTACGGCTGGCCCTTTGGGCTCCTGGCGGGTATGCTGCACTACGTTCTGGTCACCAGTGTGCCGTTGCTGCACGGCGGCTTCTGCCTGTATAACGGCGGCTTCACGGCTGCCTTCACCTGCATTCTGCTGGTGCCGGCGCTGGAGCGTTTCTGCAAGACCAGGGAGGAGCGTCTGGCGGTAAAGAAGTGACGGGAACTTTTTCCCGCGCTTTTCGTCAAAGGAACAGAGGTGATACCAATGAAAAAAATTCTTATTCTGCTGCTGTGCGCGGCGGTGCTGAGCGTGGTCCTCTGCGGTTGTGTGGAAAAAGCGGAGCAGACCGACGGTACTCTGGCATCGGATGTTACCGACGCCTCCCAGGAAAGCGGCACCCAGGACGCATCGGTCCCGGACACTGACGAGCCGGCGGCGACCCTTCCGACGGAGCAGGAAAAAACACCGGCCAACGAGCCTCTGACCAAACCCACGGGGAGCACCGAGAGCACCCAGCCCACGGAGAACACCCTGGCGGAGGACAACCGTCCCACCGTTGATATCCCGGAGCCGGTCACGCCCCCGGATGTAAAAGAATAAAACTTCATGCGCGGGCAAGCGCACCGCGAAGGATGGAAAAATTTTCGCGCATGAAGTTTTACGCGCCTGTGGGCCGTCCCGGCCCACGCGCTTGAAATTTCAAGGCCGTGCCGTCGGAGACGGCACATGGCCATTTTGCTATGCTTTTGCATAGCAAAACAGACGCGCTGCACAGGAGCATCCCGTGCAGCGCGTACTTTTTTCTATTCCGCTATCTCGCGGTACATGGCGGAGGCGTCGTCCTTGCGCACAGCCTCGGCCACCGCCAGGACCTCCACAGCCAGGGTACGGCTGCCAAAGGCGATGCGGATGATGTCGCCCACCTTCACGTCGTAGGACGCCTTGGCCGGGCGGCCGTTGACGGTGACGCGGGCATTGTCGCAGGCCTCATTGGCGACGGTGCGCCGCTTGATGAGCCGCGAGACCTTGAGAAATTTATCCAGTCGCATACAAATTCTTCCTTCTTTCAATCAGTGCTTCCGCCAGGTGGAGGGGCGGAACAGGATCAGCATGGGGAACAGCTCCAGCCGCCCGAACAGCATATCCAGCGACAGGACGACCTTCGACAGGGCGGAAAAATTCGCGTAGTTGCCCGCCGGGCCGATGAGAATACTGGTGCCGGGGCCGATATTGTTCAGCGTCGCCAGCACGGCGGTGACGGTGGTCTCCGTGCCCATGCCGTCGAGAGAGACCAGCAGCATGGAGCCCAGAGCGATAATCAGATAGAAAATCAAAAAGGCGTTGGTGCCGCGGATGACATCGCTGCTGACCCGCTTGCCGTCCATGGTCATGACCTCCACGCGGTGGGGATGGAGCAGCCGCCGCAGCTCAGCCCGGGCGGACTTGAACAGGATCAGCAGACGGCTGACCTTGATGCCGCCGCCGGTGGAACCGGCACAGGCGCCGATGACCATAAGGGACATGAGCACCATTTTGGAAAGCTCCGGCCACTGGGAGAAGTCCACCGTGCTGAAGCCCGTGGTGGTGAGAATGGAGCCGACGGAGAAGGAAACGTGGTGGAGCGTCTGGCCGACGGAGGGAAAATAGCCCCCGGTGAGGGTCAGGTCCAGAGAGATCAGGGCGACGGCAAACAGGATGATACCCAGATAGCATTTCAGCTCGGAATTCTTGGCGATCAGCCGGAATTTGCGGCAGATCAGGAAGAAATAGATGGAAAAATTCACACCGAAGAGGATCATGGCCACCGTCGTGACGCTCTGGATATAGGGCGCGTAGCTCGCCAGGCCGTCGTTGCGCACGGCAAAGCCGCCGGTACCCGCCGAGCCAAAGGTCAGGCACACGCTGTCAAAGAGGGAGATCTCCCCCCAGCCGAACAGGTTGCCCAACTGGTAGGCACAGATCTGCAGCAGGGTCATGGCGCAGTAGATGCCATAGAGAATCATGGCGGAGGTGCGCATTTTCGGCACCATTTTGCTCACCGACGGGCCGGGGGATTCGGCCTTGAGCAGGTAGAGGCTGTCGCCGGACAGGGGCACCACCGCCAGCATGAACACCAGAACGCCCATGCCGCCCAGCCAGTGGGTAAAGCTGCGCCAGAACAGCAGTCCGTGGGGCACGGCCTCCACGTTGTGCAGAATGCTGGCGCCGGTGGTGGAGAAGCCGGAGGCGGTCTCGAACACCGCGTCCAGATAGCTGGGCGTGGCACCATAAAAATAGAAGGGCAGCGCACCCAAAAGTGAAATGACGATCCACGACAATGACACCACAACAAAACCGTCACGGGCCTGCATGGCGCGCCGCTGCTTGGGCTTGCACAGCAGCAGCAAGCCGCCCAGGGCGGCGCAGATCCCCGCTGTCAGCAGCAAACTGGCCCAGTCGCCCTCGCCGTAGATGAGGGCAACGATGACCGGCAGCAGCAAAAAGCCGCCCAAAAGCAGCAGCACATAGCCGAGAAGATAAAGAATCATCCGGTAGTTCATACTTTGGCTCTCCGCTTGTCCAGGATGTCGTCCAGGTCGTTCAGTCCGGTGACGGTGGTGACCACGACGACGGTATCGCCCGGCTCGATGGTATCCCGGCCGCTGGGGGTCAGAATCCTGCCGTTTCGGTTGATGGCGCCGATGAGCAGGTCGGGCCGAAGCTGCAGCTCCATCAGAGGCGTGCCGCAGACGGCGGACTTGGCGGTGGCCCGGAATTCCAGAGCCTCGGCCTTGTTGCCGACGATCTTATACAGAGTCTCCACGTTGGAGCCGAGGGAGTTCTGCATGGCCCGGACGTAGCGAACGATATGGTCGGCGGCGATGTAGCGCGGATGGAACACGCTGCCCAGATCCATGGACTTGATGATGTGGGAGAAGGTCGTCCGGTTGATCTTTGTGACGATCTTCGCCTTGGTCACGCTGCGGGCATAGAGGCTCATAAGGACGTTTTCCTCGTCGATGCCCGTCAGGGAGGCCACCGCGTCCATTTTTTCGATGCCCTCCTGGGCGAGCAGATGCTCATTGGTGGCGTCGCCGTGGATGATGTCCGCGTCGGGCAGACGCTCCGACAGGGACTCGCAGACCTGGGCGTTGGCCTCGATGATCTTCACGCTGGCGCCGAAATCCAGCATCTGGCGGGCCAGATAGTAGGAGATGCGTCCGCCGCCCAGCAGCATGACCCGCTTGACCGGCTCGGAGGGGATGCCGATCTTGTGGAAAAACTTCGCCGCAGTCTTGGGCTTGGCGACAAAGCTGATCCGGTCACCTGCCTGGAGGGCAAAGCTGCCGGAGGGGATGTAGACGTCGTGGTCGCCGCGCTCCACGGCGCAGATGAGCACGCCGCTGTGCATCTTGCCCAGCTCCAGGAGCTTCATTCCGTCCAGGGGGCTGTCGTCCGGCAGGCGGACCTTGTGCAGCTCCACCCTGCCCTTGGAAAAGGTGTCGATCTTGATGGCCGACGGCGCCCGAAGGATCCGTGCGATCTCCGACGCGCTGGCAAGCTCCGGGTTGAGGGTCATGCTCAGGCCCAGGTCGTCCTTGACCAGGCGGATGCCCTCGGCATATTCGGGGTTGCGCACCCGGGCGATGGTATTGCCCACCCCCAGCTTTTTGGCGATCAGGCAGGCCAGAAGATTCTCCTCGTCGGTGGACATGACGGCAATGGCCAGGTCCGCAGTATCCACACCGGCCTCGCGGAGGGTCTGCAGGGTGATGCCGTTGCCCTCCACGGTCATGACGTCCAGGGTGCTGATGGTATCCAGCGCCTCGGCGCTTCGGTCCACGACGGTGATTTCATGGCCCTCGCGCAGGAGCTGGTCCGCCAGGGTCGCGCCGATCTTTCCGGCGCCGATGATGACGATCTTCATGCAAACGTCCTCCAGAAAACACGGGTTTGGTCGCATAAACGCAATTTTTTTTATTTTATCATATGCCCGCGAAAAAAGCAAGCGGAGAGGGCTCCCCTCTCCGCTTGCGTCCGGTACAGGCGTTATTCCTCGACGACGGCGGCGTTGCGGACCAACGTCAGGACCTTGCCGGTGATGACGCTGGTGCGGACAGTCTCCGCCAGGGCATCGTCATAGACCTTGGCCAGCTCCGACGCCGTGATGCGGTTGATGCGGCAGATCTCGGCGCAGGCATCGGCAACATCCTTCTCGGTGACGGTGACGCCCTCCAACGCAGCAATCTTGTCGATGGCCGCCTGGATCTTCAGAAGCTGGCGGGAATCCTCCGCCAGATCCTCCAATAGCTGCTCCTGAGTGGTGCCGCTGAAGCTGCAGTAGGCCTCCACCGTCAGATTCCGCTGGGCAAGCTGCGCCCGCAGGGTTTCAAGCTGCTT